>NZ_DJHG01000007.1:10033-11533 GCF_002432955.1 Mesotoga sp. UBA5825
TTGCCAGAACTATTGTCTATTATGATCACCTCGCTGAGGGTATATGACTTGCATTTCCAAAAGACATACCTTACATCTTCCGTGGGCCCGGCAACCGAATCTGGTGATCAACACAAGAGTGAAAGATGGAATGAGTTCATATCAGTATACTGAGCAACGAATGAACTGGAGGTTAATCGACTAGACAGAGAAAACCCAATAAGAACTCGTTCCAACAACTAGAAGCAATCACGAATCCGAAAACTTTCTCTTCAAACCAACTACTACCCCGATAATAGCACATTCGGAGTCCCATCTATCCTTGCCTATTCTAATAGGCTTGTATTCTGGGTTCTCAGAGGTAAGTATCACCATGTCAGATCTCTTGTGGAAGCATTTTATGATGCCTTTTTGGCCACTTGTTTTCACAACTAGCATCTGCCGTTCCCCGTGATCACTTTCACCAGCTTTCGGGACTGATCTACGCTATGATACAGAAGGCAAACCGTGACTATTCAAAATGGCTACACGACGAGGGTTTTCTTGACGGCAAAAAGAGTTTCAAATTCTTCTGCTTCTCAAAGCTCATTCCGGAGAAGAACGCCTATGTCAAGGCCGGAAATAACGACGAGATGATTGTCTACACCAAAGACATTGCTACTCTCTACATATCTTCACCTGTTAGAGAGATTATGCAGCATCTAGTGGATTTCCTGCTGCTTAACAGGGAAATTAGAATCCTCAATCATAATTTGATAATCCAAAATGCCTTTGCGTTTACCGAGAATTTCGAAGACGGAGAGGATCTCTTCAAGTGCATTACGCCGATTGTTCTATCTACAAGAAACGATGAACATAAGACACCTTTCTATTTGAGAGCGTATCAGGACCCCGTTCAGTTCGGTGAGTTTCTCACTAGAAATGCCAGAGAGAAATTCAGGATTTTCTCTGGGAAAGAGAGCGAAGTCAATGTAATCGTCGACAGCGGTTATGTCGAAAGGGTCGGGAGGAAGAGCAACGTAAGAATCAACATAGTTGACGACATCGAAGTCTTCGGATCCGTTGTCCCTGTAAAAATTTCCGGCACCGGAGAGGAGATTGCTTTCTTGTACGACACTGGTCTTGGAGAAAAGAATTCTCTTGGAATGGGCATGATCGAGATAGCCGGGAAACGCTTTTAGGATGAAACGGTGATTTTTGGCAGAATGAGTTTCAGGAAGTGTTATCAGCAGGCTGGGGCAGTTTAGACTGAAGTTCCCAAACTGAACAAGCAAGAAATAGCTATCTGAAATGATTTCAGAGAAATGAAGTGGTTATTTCTGTCTACGTTTTCTGAGTTGTTTCAGTCCGACGAGTTCAAGCGCTTTCCTCTGTACCTCGTTAGGAGTTGTTATTATCGTGAATGAAGGCATCTGCGGTACCGCAGGTACGATAGCATCGTTACAGACAATCGTACTCATTTCAGATAGAAGAGTCTGAAAGCTGTGTACCGGTGTCCCGTCACTCAGCTTCTTCTTCCTC
>NZ_DJHG01000007.1:11594-12887 GCF_002432955.1 Mesotoga sp. UBA5825
AGCATGCAGAGAAATATGTGAGCCCTTACTCTTTTCTCAAGCCAGTGGTGTATAGGCCTTATCTTCAGATCCACTCCCTTTAGCGTCCTGAATGCCCTCTCAACTCTGGATAGACTCTTGTAGCTGTACACCACTTCTTCTGCAGTCAACTTCTCTTTCTCTACACTGGTTCGGATTATATAAAATCCATCAAGAGAAGCTTCAAAGGCTATACTTTCTTCATTTCTCCTGTAATCGAACTTCCCATCCTCTATCTTGAAAATGAAATGCTTGGCCATCTTGTACCTGTTCTCTATCCTTCCCAGGGCCTGCCCTATCTTCCCCTCTTCTCTCAACCTTCCCGAAGCGACTCTCCTCAAGAGTTTGTTCAACTTCTCTTCAGTAGCCCTGAGTAAGTCTTCTCTCGTTCTCCTTCTCTCTTCTGCAAGAAAGGGATTCCTGCAGACTATTAACCTCTCTCCAGGATAATCGGGGGAGTCTATCTCAAGAAGGTCTCTCTCGTCAAATAAGCTCAGCTGTAACTTCCCATTCTCGAATAGACTCTTTATTGTAGGCCCTCTGAAGGCACTGATCCAGTCAACCCCACCTAGAGCCTTCAATCCTTCTATCTGTCCTTGCGTTAACATACCTCTGTCTCCAACCACGACGAACCTTCCTACTTTGAACTCTTCCTTTATCTTGTCTACCTGTTCCCCTATCGTCTTGGTGTCACTTGTACATCCCGGATATACCTGTATGGAAATAGGTACACCCTTCGAGTCTGTCATGAGTCCATAGACTATCTGTTTCTTCCCCTTCTTCCTGTCTCTGTTATAACCATAACTCGCAAGCTCACAATGACTCCCTTCATAGTAACTCGAAGAGACATCGTAAAGAACAAGACCGCCTTCACTTAAATGTCTCTGCGCAAGTTTCCTTTCTATCGTCTCTTGCCTTTGTAGCAACCAGTCCAGGGCAACATATAACTCATCTTCATCTGCATCTTCCACAGAGAACTCTTCGGGAATAGTGGTATTATCCCACCAGCGTATTGTGGAAAGCTTCGTCTGAGGGTTTATTATCCTTGCAGCTATCATAGCCTCTACTAGATCGCTTTCTCTACTCCTTCGAGAAGAAAGCAATTCGGAAATACCTAGATCCTCCATTACCTTCCTTATCACCGCAACATTACCATGTGCCCTCTAACGAGTAATCTCTATAGCCTCTTCGGAAGGAAGAAATACTCTTCCCTGGAGACTCTCTTTGACTAATTCTCTAGTAACTTCCGGCAATTCAGTGAGATTGGCAATGGTT
>NZ_DJHG01000008.1:0-7952 GCF_002432955.1 Mesotoga sp. UBA5825
GGCCTTGTCTTTCTCTTTCTTGCAGTCTCGCCCGATTACAAATCAGATATCTCATCCTACCTAAGTCTGAACCCTTCAAGTGTCGATCATCCCATGCTTGTCGCAATACTATTCTTAATGGCTATAGTATTAATCGTGGATCTGGTGTTCGAAACCATAAAGTTCTGGGCTAACAGGATTGTAAGAACTAATTGAGACTGTCCGATGGAAATCCGGAGGGGCGTTGCCCCTTTTTTCTTTTTTGCAGAGAAGACCTTCAACAAAACAGTAAAGTTGAGAACTTCAGATTAATTGGGTTTTCTTTTAATAACTGTTTGTTGCAGTAACTAGCTTGCTCCGTCAATTAGCCAATCGCTCGCCCCCGACTCTACTTGGTGATACAATTCATTAGGCAGTCTTCATAAGGTCTTGAAGAACTCCCTTTGTTGGAGTCTGACTTTGGAATTCTGCTTTCGGGTGAGTCATTTTCCTTAGCTGCAGGAGGTACAATTTGGCCGCTTACATTATTAGAAGACTTCTGTTCTTGCCACTTGTTGCCTTTACTGTAACTCTGGTTGTATTCGCTGTAGTTTGGTCAATGGGGCCGGACGTATTGCTTAGAGCATACATGACGGGAAACGCTTCGAAGTCCCCGAATGCTGAACAGAGGATAATCGAAAAATACGGGCTCGATAAACCGGCAGTTGCCATGTACTTCAAGTGGCTTGGGAACACCCTCAAGGGAGATATGGGATACTCTTTGACCGCCAGTTCATCGGTTTCCGAAGCGATTANNATTATCTCAAGACTTCCGGCAAGCCTAGAACTGCTGATACTAGCGATTATACCTATAATCATTATTGGTTCAAGGCTAGGAATAAGAGCAGCCATGCATCCAGACGGAATTGCTGATTCTGTCTTCGGATTCTTTTCGATAGTAGGCTGGGCAACCCCAGATTATGTAATGGCTCTGCTCATTCTCGTGGGCAGCTTCACCATATTCGGCTGGCTTCCTATCGGCAGTCTGACCACCGGGTTAATTACGAATTGGACCTCCTACACTAACTCCCTAATAATCGATTCAGTTCTCAATCTGCGCTTCGATATCCTTTTGTCTCAACTAATCAATCTTGTGCAACCTGTATTGACCCTCTTCATCGTGCATTCGGCTTATGTTTTTCAGATAAGCAGGGCAACTGCTCTCGATGTCAAGAAAAGAGATTATGTTAGGGCAGCAAGATCAAGAGGTGTGAGCGAAAGAACGATAATGCTAAAACATGTTAGAAAGAATGCTCTGATCCCTGTCGCAACTGTTGGAGGCGAGCTCTTCGCATCGCTTTTCGCAGGACTTGCCTTTGTTGAAACCATCTTTGCGAGACCGGGTATAGGAAGGCTGCTAACTGACGCAGCAATAAGCGTTGAAGTGCTGACACTCTCAGGCTGTGTACTTCTGATAGCCGCCATGATGATTATCGTGAATATCGTTGTAGATATTATTTATTCCTTAATCGACCCACGAATCCTTCTCTGGGATAATGGGAAGGGATCTAGAGCAGATTAACGTTTTCTGGCCGCTCACAGAATTTGATTAGCGATTGAGCAGACAGTGTGGAAAGAAGATCGCTTTTGGATGTTGCAGACGTACAATGAACGTTAGGGGGTGAAACCTATGAAGAAGTCCGTTCTAGTACTTTTCATTCTGCTCGTTGCTTCGTTCTCATTCGGCAGCCTTTCTCTGGGACTGATTAATGTAGCTGCAAAGACCGAGTCTCTTTCGAACACTCCACTTTCCGGCTTCGTTGGAATAGACGTACTGGGCATAGATCTGCGGTACGATCTTGGACCTTTATCGTTGGGAGTAGCAACTCCATTTCTGATGTTTACTCTCTCTGAAGACACCGGCATTAAGACCTCTTTTGTGATCCCTGGAGTTGCCTGGTTAGTATATGCGGGGCTGAAGCTTGATATGGGCGTCTTCTATTTCAGGGGAGACATCGGTCACACATTCGCTTTCGGAGAGCAGTTGCAGCTTGGTTTTTCACCTCTAAGACTGGGAGTTGGAATGAATATCATTCCCAATTACTACATAGAGTTCAACACAGCTGTAATTCTCCAGAAATTCAGCGAGACTGTGGGGAAGATCTATGACTTCAAGATCGGTTACAGATTCTGATAGAACAAAGAGGTGGTCAAGGTGAAGAGATTGCTTGCCACAGCTGTAGTAGTAACGGTGCTGGCAATGTCTTGTCTTTCGAGGAATCCCACGATTGAGGTTTACAGAGATCGTTTCCAATCGGTCACCTACTACGATATCGAGAAATTCAGCGAGAATTTGAAAACAGAGAGTATCAACATTTCACGTAATGAGAAGCGTATGCTGGAAGACGGAGACATTCTTGTTTATCTCACTGATCAGGAAAGGCTTGGAAAGATGTTGATACTCGAGCTCGACAAGGGTGAAAGCGGATTCGTGTTTTTTGACTTTGTTACGTATGACGAGAACGGCCTAGTATTCATCGAGAAGAGATTTGTGAAGCTTCTAACTTCGTATATTTTCGACTTCGACAAAGGAATCATCCCTGAAAAGACCGAAGGTGTCGAACTGTGGTGTCACAATCTGGATGACGTCGAGATGTATCTCGTTCCATGGAATCCAGCGAAGCTCGGAAAATACCCGACTGCAGGGCTGAATTGACAAGCAGCGAACTCGTTCCAAGAAGGCAGAGTTTTCACTGAAGGGATTTCAGAACAACCTTGAATCAAAGATTGCTCTCTGTTAACAAACCGGAACTTGAACGACTCTAGAAGCGAAATCCATTCTCTAGAACTCAAGCTGAACGAGAAATGTGGGAACTATCTTCAGGCTAGTATCGACAAAAAACTCCCCAGGCAGATTAACGGGAAATCCCAGTTCTGCACCGATAAAAAGCTCTCCAAAATCAGTGGCGAACCCGTAGCTCGCACCTGCTCGTGCGAGAAGGAGGCCTTCCATTTCACCGAGGTGAAAAAGGATCTCAGTTCCACCGTGAACTCTCCAGGAGGCGATATCTTTGTAAAGATACATACCCGGAACCAATACGATTGAATCTGTATCAAAGATTACTCCCGCCTTGGCCTGAAATCCAAGAAGCCACGTATCAAAATTGATTGCGGCAAAGGGCTCGAAATGACCGTGTATCTTGACGCCGACACCGAAACCAATTCCAATGGCAGATGCAGAAATAACAAGTACCAAAGCAATACAGACAAACCTCATGAAAGCATACACCTCCTCGAATAGTTCAATTCTATCTCAAGTCGAGTCAATAATCCCTAGAAAGTGCTCAATAGTCTAGTACAAAACTCGCTTAGCGAACAGGCACATTCAAGAGTGATAGAATTAACTCGTAATTACCAGTTCTCTCATCTGTTCTCTGTTACATTCGGTGGGAGGGCTTTCCAATCGTCCAATTAAGAGTTTAAGGAGGCTAAGATGGCAAAGATTGTTATCATCGGAGGTGGAATCGGCGGACTGGCCGCGGGGTGTTTTGCCAGAATGAACGGATTCGACCCGATAATACTTGAGAAGTCAAGCAAATTGGGCGGTCTATGCACCTCATAGGATAGAGGCGGATATGTTTTCGATGGCTGTATTTGCCATCTTGCTGGGCTACCTCCGGAACCCCTCTCTACAACATGCGGAAGGATTTGGGCGCCATGCCTTCAGAAGTTCACTTCCCCGAAGAGTTGGTGAAAGCAGAAGATTAATCGGGCAATGAGTTCACGGTTTACTACTATCTCGAAAGACTTGAAACCGAAATGAAGAGAATCGCTCCTGAAGACTCTCATACAATAGAGGACTATATCAACGGAATCCGCAGACTTTCAGATATGGATCTTCTAGAAGTGGGATTCTGGAAATTCAGAGACTGGATCAAGAACATCTTTGTTCTCATAGAGAACAGAAAGGTCACGAAGTACACAATGATTGCTTTTGCTCAGAGATTCAAGAATCCTGCCTTAAGGATGTTCTTTCCAGTCATTCAATGCGGTTGGGCAAATATCCCCATGACTCTCAATCTTTGAGTAATGGCAGGCTCCAACGCAAAGAGATGCGGAAGGTACTCCGGAGGTTCCGGTAAGTTCATCGAGTCAATCGTGAAGAGATACGCTTCCCTCGGGGGCGAGATACTGTACGATTCGTCAGCAGTTAAGGTCATTGAAAGGGAGGGAAGGGCAGTCGGAGTAAGGCTCGAAAGTGGTCAGGAGCTTAACGCCGACTATGTGGTTTCAGACGCCTACGGCTATGATACTTTTAAGAAACTGATTGATGAGAGACACCTCACCGATCGGCTGCGCTCGATGTATTCGAAGCCCATCGACAGAATGATGATGGCTCCGCACGTGCCTTTTGGCATTGACATGGACCTGTCACAATTGCCGAATGCAATGTCTTTCTTTCTGGATGAACCGATTGAGATTGCAGGTGACGGATGCTCCATAGTAAACCTTCTGAATTACAGTTATGATGGAACAATGGCGCCAAAGGAAAAGATTGCCAGTAACACTATCAATGCAATCGAGAGAGTTAATCCCGGCATCACCGATGAAGTTGAAGTGACTGATGTTGCAACGCCAATGACTACAGAGAAGTTCACGTCAAATGGACGTGGCTACGGGAGCAAAGAGGACTTTCGAATGAAAGACACTCTCAGGGGACTTCTCAACAAACCACTGGTATTGAAGACTCTTAAGAACTTCTCCGTAATAGGACATACTATAGGTGGAACAAATCTCTACGGCTGTGCCGCGATGGGCAGGAACACCGTCAAAAAGATCTGCAAGAAAGAGAAGAAGAGTTTTGTGGGTTCCTGAGATATAGATTCAATACGATTACTCTCTGAAGTAGCATGGAGAGGAATACTTCAAGATCCCTCTCCCAAATAAGCATTGCCTCTACTCTGTCAACTTCAAAGAGCCCGCTCCTATCTTATTCTTTGTAGCTTTGTCGAAAAGCAAGTAGTTGACTGAAGGAAAGGAGATCTCCATCTTCGAATCAACTACGAAATCGACTCTTCCAAAGACGACTATTGAGAACATCGTGTTCTTGATCTTTGCCCTCACCACTGTCTCCATTCCAGAAGGAAGCGTTGAGTAGATAACACAACTATTTGCTCCGTTGTACGGGTTTAGCGTGATGTCCTCCGGTCTCAAACCTATTATTACTTCGTCACCGTTCTTAACTTCTGCCTCTTTGCTCTTGAAAATCATCTCCATGGTGAGTTCGGCGGTTTCAAGAGAGACTCTATCTTTCTCAGCGCCCTTAACTGCGGCATCTAGGAAATTCATTGAAGGATTCCCGATGAAATCTCCGACGAAGATATTGGACGGCTGATCGTATATTACGAGCGGCGGCGCATATTGCTGGAGAACGCCCTCTTCAAGAAGACAGACCTTGGTTGCCAGAGTCATCGCTTCCAGCTGGTCGTGGGTAACGTATACGACAGTCGATTCGATTTCTCTGTGGAGCCGTTTCAACTCGGCTCTCATTTCCATTCTCAGTTTGGCATCCAGGTTAGAAAGCGGCTCATCCATCAAGAGCACCTTAGGATTTGGAGCGAGGGTTCTTGCAATTGCTACTCTCTGTTGCTGACCGCCCGAAAGTTCTGAAGGATACCTGTCAAGAAGATCGCTTATCTTGACGAGATCGCCCATTTCCTTTACGCGTTTTCTGATCTCTTCTTTGCTCCACTTCATGTTTTCAAGACCGAAAGCAATGTTCTGATAGACGGTCATATGTGGCCAAAGCGCATAATTCTGGAACAAGAGGCCGACATACCGCTTATCCGGAGATAGGTTAATCTGCTTCTCACCTGAAATACCTCCAAAATTAGCAAGAATATGGATCAGGAGTTCTCTTTATGTATTTTTTGCTCTCTGTGATCAAGCGAAAGCCTTACACTATCTATCTTGAGCGCTTCGTACAGACGTTCGGCGATATACACAGACCTATGCTTGCCCCCGGTACAGCCAATAGCTATCTTGATGAAGTTTCTTCCGCTTCCCGCGAATCCCTCTATCGTTATCCTGCATAGTCTCAAAACAGTGTCGAAATAGCTTTCGATTTCCGGATAGGTCTCCAAATAATCCTTAACTTGTTTGTCCATTCCTGTGAGCTCTATGAGATCCTCGTAATAATAGGGGTTGGGAAGGAATCTCACATCGAAAATCAGGTTGGCATCATGAGGCACTCCTTCATTATAAGAGAAGCTCTCTATTTCTATTCTCATAGGTGGAAGCGAATATCCCTTGCCGCTAATTATCGAAACAATTGCCTCTTTCATCTCTTTCATATCCATTCTTGAAGTATCGATAACATGACCACAGTGCAGTTTCAGCGGCTCCATGATACTTCTTTCCTTCTGAATCGCTTCTTCAAGTCCTATCTCTTCCTGGAGAGGATGTGCTCTTCGCGTCTTCTGATATCTGTAGTACAGAACCTCGTCCTCAGCATCGAGGAAAATCGATGTTACTCCCAATCCTCTCTCTTTAAGCGATTCAATGCTCTCAATTACCTTATCCATTCCGCCGAACTTCTTGGCCGTACGAATATCGATTACGACGGCACTCTTGTCGATTTCCTGCTCGCCGATTATTCTTACAAGCTCTTCAATAATCGAAGGAGGAACGTTGTCCATGCAGAAGAAGCCAAAATCCTCAAGAACATCGATTGCCGAAGACTTTCCGGCGCCGGACATTCCGGTTACAACGATAATAGATGAAGACATTCGTAGCATCACCGCCCAAATGGAAAACATAATTAGAAAACGAGAAATAGAAGATTCTATATTTAATTATACAACAGTTTGTAATAACTCCAATTAGTAGCACGACGCCAGACCGGATTCATGTCTTTCGACATTGTTTTCTCAACTACTGATTCATCCTAACCCCGTGAGACTTCCCAAGATCAATAGATGCGAGTTTTCAGCCTACATTCGTTGTTATAGATAACCTCAATTGCCGTAGAAGAGTTCTAAATCCTTCTTCAGCTCTTCCAGAGCCTCGGGATTAACATAGATCATATGGCCGCCCTCGTAGACTCTGTGAATGATGTTGGCACGAAGAGAATCCGAGATCTTGATATGATCAATGCTATAGGCAACCGATTCAAAGGGGTACTCAAGATCAACCTTCCTCCAGCGACAAAGACTCATAGATAGGGCGCTCTGGTCAAAGCATGTGAAAGAGCATCACTTGCATCGGGAAATCCCAGGTCAAGTGAGTCAAGCATTTCCGGCTCAACTTTGCCGCTCTCCCAATTCCTGTTCAGATACACTTCTGCGTTCCCGCTCTTGTAAGGCAGATTTGTTTCATATCCTATCTCTCTCTTGATGTAATCATTTGCGCATGTTTTCAGCTGCCCCGAAAGATTGAACATTGTGCCATCATTTGAGGCCCCAATACATGGTCCGATTGCCGTTATTCTTGAGTCATACGCGCTCAGGGAGCGGTCGCTCTCTTCTAGCAGCAATGTACAGAAGTCCACCTGGTTCATCCTTAGATTTCGTTGATAGAATAAGGCCGAGCTGATCCCTGTAAGCATTTCCAGAATCTCTGCTATACTCCGTTTTCTATCGTCGGCAAGCTTGTTTCCCTCCCAGAGCGCGCTTACATACTCCTCCTTTACCCATCTACTTGCCTCTTCAACAAGAGTCTCCAGCTCACCTTAGAGACCTTGCTGTGAAACCAGGCAGAAGCGACATAGGCAGGAATTGAGAGAGCAAATGCCTTGTCCTCCGTTGAACTCCACTGGATAGTTCCGAGATCGAAGACCGCGGAGATGAAAATCAGTCCTGAAGGACAAACTCGAGCGAGGATCTGTTCTTCGTTCCCAGATCCGCTGTACGCTTAAGACCGAACAAGGACCCGCTGATCGCTGTGAGATTAAGTTCCCCCATCAACTTTTAGTGGCAAACGGATTTTGGTCTTCC
>NZ_DJHG01000107.1:0-4090 GCF_002432955.1 Mesotoga sp. UBA5825
ATCCGTTTCGATTCTAAAGGGTGCCAGGAATCTCACCGATGCCCAGAAGTTAATTGACTGGGTTGTGTCAAAAGCCGGTCAGCAGCAGGTGGTTGATCAAAAAACCTTCTTCTACCCGATCAGGCCAGATGTTGACTTCGGCAGTCTGCAGCCTCTTTCGACCATTAACCTTGTTTCAGTAGATCCATCCTGGGCTGCAGAAAACAAGACCAGACTTATCGAAAGATGGATTAACGAAGTGCTTCCATACTAACGATCACTTAGATTTGCTTTGAGGGGGAGAAATCCCCCTCTTTAATAGGAGGTCGTCCTGTGGCTATAAGGGGAGAAGAAGCAAAAAATAGGTTTCTGAATCTTCTTAGGGATCCAGTTCTGCTTTTGATAATAGTCCTGATATTCGCTGCCCTGGCAATATTCATTGTCTATCCCCTATTCAGGGTTTTCGCGGTCAGTATGACCGACAAGGAGGGCAGATTTGACCTGAGCGCGTACAGCCACGCCTTCTCGAATCGATACATGAGGCAGGGCTTCTTCAACAGCCTTTTGGTGGCTAGCCTTACGGCAATATTCGGAATGCTTGTCGGGTATCTGTTTGCTTACACTCTTAACAGAACGGATATTCCGCTGAAGGGCTTTTTCAGAACCGTTGCCGTTCTGCCGATAGTCTTTCCACCGTTTATTGGCGCACTTTCTATCATAATGCTATTCGGATTCAACGGGATCATTACCGCCGGGATATTCGGGATCAGGAATTTCCCGGTGTACGGTTTATGGGGTCTCATGATGGCCCAGGTGGTCTGCTTTTTTCCGGTTGCCTTCATCACATTGGACGGCGTTATAGGAACCATCAGTCCGACACTTGAGGATGCCGCCTTCAATCTCGGTGCAAATCGATGGCAGGCCTTCAGGAAAGTAATTCTTCCGATGTCGGTTCCGGGTATTGCCAGCACAATGCTCGTTCTATTCATAGAATCGCTCGCCGACTTTGGAAATCCTTTGATTCTTGCAGGCAGCAAATTTCCCGTGCTCTCAGTTCAGGCATACCTGCAAATAACCGGAATGTTTGATACTAGAGGGGGCGCTGCCCTCGCGGTCTGGTTGCTATTCCCTTCCATAGTGGCATTCGTAATCCAGAAGTACTGGGTAGGGAAGAAGAAGTACGTCACGGTTACAGGGAAACCGACGACTTCCGTCCTGAAAAGCGTCAGTAAACCGGTGAAATGGATTCTATTCTCCCTATGTATGTTAATTGCGGTCTTCACGCTGACTATTTATGCAACTATATTCTGGGGAGCTTTCGTTAAGGCGTGGGGGATGAACAACACCTTCACCCTCGAGAATTTCAGATACGTCTTTGATGTTGGACTGGAAGCAATCAAGGACACTCTCATTATTGCTTTCACATCCACACCGATATCTGCCGTTCTTGGCATGATAATCGCGTTTCTTCTGGTTCGTAAAGTCTTTCCCGGAAGAAGAGTCATGGAATTCACTTCAATGCTAAGTTTCGCAGTTCCGGGAACAGTAATCGGAATAGGTTATATTCTTGCATTCAACAAGCCTCCGTTGCTGCTGACTGGTACTTTGGCAATACTCGTTCTCAATTTCGTCTTCAGATATATACCCGTTGGAATACAGTCGGGTGTTGCTTTGCTCAACCAGGTAGATCCTGCGATCGAAGAGGCGGCATATACACTTGGAGCAGATAACAGGCAGGTTTTCACGAAAGTGACGCTGCCCCTTATTATGCCGGCCTTCTTCTCCGCTCTAGTCTTTGCCTTTGTAAGGGCGATGACTGCAATCAGCGCGGCGATATTTCTTGTTTCGGCCAGATGGAACCTGATAACAGTTCAGATACTGAGTCAGAGTGATTCCGGACGTCTATCGGAAGCATGTGCCTTTTCTGTGCTGTTGATCGGTATGATTATGAGCTTCATTCTTATATTGAAGATCTTCCTGAAGAACAAAATTAGTCTATCCAGCGGTGGAACGGCGGGACAGGGGTGATTACATGAGTCTGATTCTGAGAAATGTTAGAAAAGTCTTCACGAGTTATGGTACAGAAACAGTCGCCGTTGACGACTTCGATCAAGAAATCGGAAAGGGGCAGCTTGTAACACTCCTGGGTCCTTCGGGATGTGGAAAGACGACCACATTGAGAATCATTGCCGGGTTCGAAGTTCCGACAAATGGTCGAGTTTTGCTGGATGGGAAGGACGTCACAAACCTGCCTCCCAATAGGAGGAGCATTTCGATGGTCTTCCAGAGTTACGCTCTCTTCCCTCACCTAACTGTGGAGGAGAATATCGCTTTTGGTCTGAAGCTGAAGAGACTTGATAAGAAAACCATGAAGAAAAAGATACGGGAGATGACAGACCTGGTGGGTCTTAAGGGTCTTGAAAAGAGACGGCCAGATCAACTGTCCGGCGGTCAACAGCAGAGAGTTGCATTGGCGAGAAGCCTTGTTATGGAGCCGAGCGTTCTTCTTTTTGATGAGCCGCTCTCGAATCTCGATGCGAAATTGAGGGAATCGATGAGGCTCGAAATCCGTCGAATACAGCAAGAGGTTGACATCACCAGTGTGTACGTTACTCACGACCAGGTAGAGGCGATGAGTATTTCCGATGTCATTGTGGTAATGAACGACGGAAAAGTAATGCAAATAGGAAGTCCGTTTGATATCTACGCCAGACCACAGAACAGTTTTGTAGCAGATTTCATCGGACGGGTCAATTTCATCGACGGGGAAGTGGAATCTGTCGACGGCGACTCAGTGACCGTGTTGTGCAGCTCTCTGGGAAAGAGGTTTGTGGGCAGTAAGGGAGGTGAATTCGCTGTCGGAGACAGTGTTAGGATAGTATTGAGACCGGAATCCCTTTCTGACAGGGAAGAAGACAAGATCAATATTCTTAATGGGAAGGTCTTGAAGTATGTCTTCCTCGGATCGAATGTTGAATATGAGATAGAACTTCCGGATGGAAAGAGGTTGAACGCAGTGACTTTCAACCCGATTGAAAGAAAGTTTCCCGTTGTAGGCAAGGAAACCGAACTTTTCTTCTCAAAGAAAAGTGCATGGGTCATAAAGAGCTGATATGGATGGTCATGATGTTCTGACCTATTACTGTCTGGATAGGTGCAAGGGCTTTCTCTCTGAGAAAGTAGAGGTTACGCCTTATACTTATGAAGAAGAAGACCCAGGCCCTTACAGTCTTTCAGAGAGAGGCTTCGAAGATTATCTGGGGCGACAGTACCTTTCCGATTCGGACGAAGAGCTGCGGTTGGATTTCTTCGAGAATTCGGTGCCGATCGAGGGCAAAGCCCCCGCCTGGCAGATAATGACCATCTACTCTTATGAACCTGATTTTGGAATGGACAGAGACCTAAAGCTCTCTCCACTGCAAAGGTTTATGGGAAGCAGCAGAATGTGGCGACATGAAGAGTATCACATCATACTTCGCTTTGGCGAAGTGACAAAGAGATTCCTTCATTTCGATCAAATGAGCGAACTAGCTATGCAAAAGGGTGACAGGTACTGGGCACTGAGATTTGCGGCCCGTGCCATTCACTATCTCGAGGACTGCGGAACCCCGTACCACACCTCTCCGGGGACCCTCTTCGAAGTACTCAAGATTCCTTTTCTTTACAAGAGGCAGTTCAAGAAGATAAGCACATTCCACAAATTCCACGACAGGTACTTAGGCTACCGGCTTTGGAGAGAGTACGGTACGTACATTGAAGAGATCAAGACCGCGGAGCCCAACGATCCAAAATCCCTAGAAGTCGTGGCTAAAACAACGAGAAGGGAAGCATTGCGGCTTCTTCCCGAGACCGAGCGATCAATCAAGACTTTGCTCGACGAGGACACGCCGATGTTTTCCGGAATAGAGTGCTCAAAAGATTACTATGACAATCTGGTTGCTTGTAAAGATACAAGCGAACTTGACCGAATAAGTCGTAAAGTGCTGAAGAACACCTCTTCAGCTGTGAAGACATACCTGAAGCATCTTGACCGGAGGTTCTCTTAGAAGATCCATTGGGGAAAGAGCCAAGGCACAGAAAAGCCTCTGGGGACGCAAAGCTGCCTTCGGCA
>NZ_DJHG01000107.1:4122-26146 GCF_002432955.1 Mesotoga sp. UBA5825
GCAAGGCTGGGCAAGAACGGCCAGGTCGGAATGCTGCCTTCGGCAGGTGGCGAGGAATCAACAACGAACAACTTCATTCTTGAGAGAGTATCAGAGCTTTAGGATTTGAACTCAAATCCCTCGTCGAAGACTTCTAGGCAGACATTAACGACCTTTCTGTCGTAATACTTGCCCGAGTTTTGGATTATCTCTTCAAGGGCCTTGTCCATTCCCAGCGAAGCTCTGTATGGTCTGTGTGAAGACATAGCTTCAACAACATCGGCTACGGCGATTATTCGGGCTTCAATTCTAATATCGTCTCCCTTAAGTCCTCGAGGGTAACCCGAGCCGTCAAGCCTTTCATGATGCTGGAACACTATTTCCGCTATAGGCCACGGGAAATAGACTCCCTTAAGTATTTCGTAACCCTTTGCAGAATGCTCTCTAACAAGGTGATACTCGAGATCGTTAAGTCTCACGGGCTTTGTCAGTATTTCTGTCGGTACCGCACTCTTTCCTATGTCGTGAAGCAACGCGGCAACTCGAATCGATTCGATAATGTCCTTGTATTTATCATTATCTGAATATAGTCTTCGGGCAATAGCAACTGAAAGCTCACTCACCCGTTTCTGATGGCCGGAAGTGTATGGATCTCTCGCCTCGACAAGAGATGACAGTGTGTTTATTAGTGATTCAAGGCTTCTTTGAACCGACTCCTCTGATCTCTTTCTTTCGGTAATATCTAGAACGATCGCGACGAATACACGCTCATATTCGTCTTCATGTAGTTGAAGTCTCACTTCCACGGGATAGGCAGTTCCGTCTTTTCTGACATGCTCGGTCTCAAAGACTTCATAGGACATCGGGTCTTTTTTGAGTCTGTTCAGAACTTCCTCAAAAACTCCTCTATCCATCTTAAGTTGCAGATCCAGAGGAGTCATTTTACGCAGTTCATCAAGAGTGTAACCCGAGTTTTCCGTAGCTCCTCTATTCGCTTGAAGGAAACGCAATGAGTCCGGGTCGAACAAATACATCTCATTGAACGAGAGATCTATGACACTCCCAAGCCTCTTAAGGGCCATTTCGGCAATCCTTCGACTTGTAATGTCCAGAGCGATAGCGGCGATCATCGGTTTGTCGCCGTCGGAAGGTATGGGGAATTTCTGTACATAGAGGATCTTCTCCTGACCGTCGGCAGCCATAATCCTTTCTTCCCTCACTATCTGTTCTCCATTCTGAGTTCGCAGGTCGTCGTCAAGTATATCTCTGCCTAGCTTTCCGGGGTAGTTTTCCTTCGGATCTCTTCCAATCCAGTCGTCCTTGAACCCGAACATCTTGCTTGCAAAATCGTTGAAGTATGTCATTCTCAAATTGCTGTCCGAAATGAATACTGCTCCCGGAAGTCTATCCATGAACAGAGAGAATCTTCTCTGGAGAAGTTTCTCGTTCTTCTCAAGCTTGAGCTTGTAGATTGCGTAAGAGATATCGTCGACTATTTCGGAGAAGAGGTCTCTTTCTTCCTTTGAAAGATAGAAACTTGCCTTAATGACAACTGCCATGGCCCCCATGCAGTTGTCAGCAACTCTTAAGCCTTTTGCAAACACCGCAAGATCACCGGAGTCGCTAAATGTCAAGCACTTCTCGTGGTATTCCTTACTTCCGATCGAAATAACGCCTTCCCTTTCCATTGCCTCTCTCAGCATGGGAGGAATATGACCTGATTCTAAACTGGATTCTATTTCCAGCAGTTGAGATCTACTGAAGCCCGAGGCGGCCCAGCTTGAAAGGTCCCCATTATTGGTCAACAGAATCATGCATCTCTCAAACCCTCTGGAGCCGGTCATCAACTCGGCACTCTTCTTTATGAGATCATCGATATCATTTTCGGTAACGATCAGACGATTAACTCTTCTAATTGAGGAAAGAACTCCGCTCTGGTGTTCTAGCTGAGCTTCAATTCTCATTGATGAAATGCCGAATGAGATGTCTTCAGCAAGCTCCTCTAGGAGTCGAACTTCCTCGCTATCAAAAGCGTCTTCATACTCCGAGTAAATCACCAGGCTGCCTATTACCCTCTTATCGACTAAAAGAGGGATTGCAACCGAGGCTTTCAGCCCGTACTTCAAAACAGTGTCTTTCCAAGGCAGATAATCGGGGGAACGATCAATGCTTCTGGTAATAACGGTCATTCCGGTCTTAATAGCTTTTCCTATGGCACTTCTGCTCAGTTCGCTTTCATCCCAGGTAATTGCAACTTCAAACGGATAGTCCTTTGCCTTTCCGCTGACGGCAACCGGGTCAAGAGTCTTTTCTCCGGGCCTCTTAAAAGCTACCCAGGCAAGCGGGAAATCTCCAATCTTGGCGACGATATCACAAAGTCCATTGAGAAGAGATGCTTCTTCCTTTGCATGAACCAAGAACTCATTTGCCCTTAACATCAGTGTTAGCAACTTGTTAAGCCTTTGGAGTCTCATTTCGGCCGCTCTGTGCTGTGTTAGATCCGTATGGATCCCGACCATTCTCAAGGGTTCGCCGCTACTGTTCCTCGATACTACCTTTCCACTGTCGAGAACCCAGACAGACGAGCCGTCCTTCCCAATAAGCCTATACTCCAGCTGATAATTGGGTGTCTTGCCTGTAAGGCATTTCTCCAGAAGAGACTCCACTTCAGCGAGATCTTCCGGATGAACTCTCTTCTTCCATTCCTCTACGCTACTGGAGATCTCTTCATCAGAGAAACCCAGCATCTCCTTCCATCTTCTTGAGAAGAAAACGTGACCGGTCTTGATATTCCAATCCCACACACCTTCTTCCGAGGCGTCTATTGCAAAAGTCAACCTTTCTAGACTGTCCTTCATATCGTCCTGAATCGAGATTCTCTCTAGTGTATTTGAAAGAACCGAAGTCGCGGATAAGAGTAGCTTCCTCTCTTCTTTCAGGAAAGGTTCATCTTTGAAGAGTGATTCGTTGATAAGCGATATACTTACCTCTCCCATCTTCTTTCCATTTACGACTATGTCGGAAGAGATCGCCCTTTCGTTCGACCAATTGTCTCCAGAATTCCAGATACTCCCGTTGAATTCGATTCTTATAGATACTTGATCGGTGAACCTGAATCCTTTGGGAAGCTGATCAATTAGCAGACTGACTGCTTCATTTGCTGTCGAGGATCCGTGAAGCGCGCTGGAGATCTTGTAGATACAATCCAGTTCTTTCATTCGCTCCTGAAGAGCGAAGACGAATTTCTCCAGCTTGTCGCTACCTTCTTCAATCGTCACATAAACGCCTCGCTCTGCAGTAGTCTAGAATCATTCTAGCATTAAACAGCCAGACAACAAAAGGTTATGATGACAACGAAAATAACCGCCCCGAAGAGTGCGGGACGGTAAGTAAGTGTTTGCAGAAGGCATCGCTACTATGGGTATTCAATCACTCGGATCTAGAGTATGTTATTGACAGTTTAGGACACTTTTCCTTGCACTTGAGGCAAACGAGGCACTCTGAATTGTCTATCTTCATTCCATCACTCTCTTTTTCGATGGCGCTAACGGGGCAGACCTTCTGGCAGATTCCGCAGGATACGCATGAAGGTTTGTCAACCTTCATACTGAAAAACGGTTTCTTCGAGAAAAACGTTAATAGCGTTCCAAAGGGACATATGTACCTGTGCCAGAACTCCTCCTCAAATATCAGAGTAACCAATACCGAAAACGCTGTGATGTAAAGAAGGAGATTGATCTTGATTTTGAAAACCCTAACCGCAATCATAAGCACCACAAAGAGTATCAGAATCGTCCATCTGAATACGCCGTTCTTGAATATCGCCGGCGTTCTTAGCCTCTTCAGCCTCAATTTCGCATACAACCAGTCTATTGGCCTGAACAGGGTCTCCATGGGGCAGATCCATCCACAATAGATTCTTCCCAGAAAGAGAGCGCCCAGAAGTCCGACGCCGAATATCAAGAACCATCTCTGCAAATCCCTGTTTCGCAGCAAGAATACGAAGAGAGCGAGAAAAAGGACCTCCACGATCACTCTTAGTGTTGCAGCTTTCTTGCTAGACATAATCATCTCTCCTTTCATTCAGAGTCTATAGCAAACAGAGAGTCAAGTACGTGACATAAGTCACGAACTCGGTATTATCAGTCGAAATCGAATTCAAGCTGGTGTAGTCTTCTATATATCCGTAAATGCGGGGGGTGTTTCTTTGAAGAAGATCGAAGGAAGTGAATGGAAGAGACTCCTTCCTTTTCTGTACAGAAACAAGGAGTTCAACATGTTCATTATTGGAGATATCGAGAATACGAGTTCCGATTCAAAGCATATGGAGATATTCCTCGATGGAGATCTAGACAACCCGAAAGGTGTCCTCCTTCGTTACTACAAGTTCTTCATTCTAGCCGATTCCAGTAGAATGGATTTTCGAGAAGCTGCAGGTATCATAAAGAGGGATGTTCGGGCAATGATGCTTACCGGAAGCGTCTACGGGATAGACAAAATGGCTCCGTATCTTAGTGAGATGTGTGAGGAAGAGGACGCTCTGCGTTTTGCCGTCATGAAGGAACCCAACCTTGTCGAGTCTGTATTCGAAGTGAGAAGAGCAACGATGAAGGATGCCACAAAGCTTCTGGAATTTCTTTGCTCAGTAGAAGAGTTTCATGCTACGGAAGAAGAGTCTTTCATGGCCACACTGAGAGACGGAAGCACTCGAAGATATATAATTGAAGATAGGAGCGAAATCGTGGCTACGGCTGCCAGTACTTCCGAGAGTTGCGATATGGCGATGATCATTGCAGTTGCGACTAGGAAGGACCATAGAGGGCGAGGCCTGGCATCGGCAGTAGTATCCAGACTCTGCGGGGATCTCCTTGCCGAAGGAAAGACTCCCTGTCTGCTCTACGACAATCCTGATACGGGTAGAATCTACAATCGACTTGGATTCAGGGAGATCGGGGAGTTAAAGACGCTAAGATTCAAGAAACCATAGATTCATTTAGAAATCTATTACTAGACCTACTTGACCCATCGGGACGAAACTGGTTTCTGGAGAAATGATTCTTTGGACCACGTTCAGGTTCAACCCTAGCTGGAATCCGGCCTTAAGTCCAGGTGAGATATTTCATTTCGTTTCCAGAAGCACGCCCAGAACTGCTGCGAGACTAAACGATTCGGAGATGATCGCTCCCAGGCAACCTCTCATAAGCGCTGAAACTTCCATTCTATCCTTTCGTAGCATTATCGATGAGCAACTGTATCCCCCTGTGAAAGAAAAAGGCCAGGGGCTGCCGGTCCGAATATCGTGATCGGCGGTATGCTCCAAATCCAAAGCAAAGACCAGAATCCATCTCAAAGGACAGACCGAGTATTGAGAGACCTTCAATCCCCATCCTCAACGTAAGCCCCGGAAGTAACGAAATGAAAAGGAGAATCGCAATAATCGAAGCGAGAACTTTCCGCATGATCCACCTCCCTTCTTCGGGAAGATTATATTGTTTTGTCTTTCATAAATAGCCTCATCTTGTACACAGATGATCGGCAGGTTGATGATAAAATCTTACTAGTGACAAAGAGTGAGGTGTGAGTTGATGGAGCATGGCAAGATATCGCCTAAGGAAGTAGTTGAGAACTTCTTTGACAGTTATAGAAATCACGATCTCGAGTCAATCGAATCGCTATGCTGTGCTGATATTACCTATGTGAATCCCGAAGGGCTCGTAAGTAATGGGAAAGGTGAGTTTCTTGAGCTTCTGGAAAAGGAGTTTGATTCGTTTGGGGTTCTCTTTGAGCCGATATCTTGGGAAGTTACAGTTGAAAGAACCTCGTTCTGTTTTGTTTCATGGAAACGAGGTATGAAAATCGCAAGAAAAGCTGCATTCAGGAGAGTAGAGGTATTCGGTTCGGCACTTGTTGTGAAAGCAGATGGCAAGTGGCAACTGATGCACTTCCAGCATGGCTTCACAAGTTCTTACGCCGGCCTTCTGAAAGCCAAGAAGAAGTGATTGCAATCTCACGGATCGCTTTTTCTAGCTAAGGATAGTACATCTAAGTGATTTTTGGCACTACGAACCGACTAAACAGATCAGCCCGGCAATTAGCGTCATTTATTAGGAGGACAAATCTGTGGAAAACAACAGGAAAGCCTGGCTCGTAGTCTTTAGTGGTTTGGGGGTCAATTTGACTCTCGGGGTCCTTTATTCGTGGGGAATTATCTCAGCGGCCTTGATAGACGACTTCAACTGGACAGCAACGCAGACTCAGATTCCTTATATGCTTGCTTCAGCGGTCTTTGCTTTAACCATGATTCCAGGAGGAAAGCTGCAGGATAGATTCGGTCCAAAGCCAGTTCTTTTCGTATCCTCACTTCTTGCGGGGATGGGTTTTATCTTCTCGGGGATGAATCTTACCGTAGCCGGGTTAACCTTCTTTTTCGGGTTCGTGTTCGGGCTTGCGATGGGATTTGGCTATTCATCGCCAACACCGGCTGCAGTCAAGTGGTTTCATCCCGATCACAGAGGGCTGATATCAGGTATTGTTGTTAGCGGTTTTGGATTGGCACCTGTGTATATAGCGCCGCTGACTTCGAGCCTCATTGCTATGTTTGGACTGCCGACGGCTTTGGTGATTCTTGGTGTTCTCTTCTTTCTGATTGTCTTTTCCCTCACCTTCCTAATCTCCAACCCTTCCGATGGTGTGGAAAAGGTAAAACTTAAGAAGAAGCCTAGAAGAACCCATAGGCTGGCGACAAAGGATTACTCATTGTCCGAAATGATGAAGACACCGCAGTTCTATATTTTGTGGACCATGTTCTTCTTTGGTACGTTTGCAGGACTGCTCATTATCGGTCAGATGTCGAAGATAGGGTTAGAGCAGGCATCAATTAGCAATGGATTTCTGCTGGTGGTTGTTTATGCGATTTTCAATTTCATTGGCCGGGTAACGTGGGGCACGATATCTGATTATATTGGAAGAACGGCCACCCTATTCACTATGTTTGCCATTCAGGCTCTCATATACTTCCTGTTCAGTTCATTCACCAACCCTGTTGCTCTGTTGATAGGGAAGAGCGTTGTGGGATTCACTTTTGGCGGAATGCTCGCAATCTTTCCGGTTGTAACTGCCGATTTCTACGGTGTGAAGAATCTTGGACTGAATTACGGGGTAATGATAACGGCCTGGGGTGTAGGTGGAGTCATCGGCCCTTTGCTAGGTGGGATTGCGCGCGACCTTACGGGTGGATACGGGATAAGTTACTTGGTCTCAGCGGTTCTGAGTGTTTTGGGTGCAGTGCTAAGTCTTATAATCAGACATCCAGAAGCAGAAGACCGCAAGGGACGTTTGGGGGAACCGGATGGTAAAACGGGTGGAAGCACTTGAGAAGATCAGGAAGACTCTGGCCGTCCTATCGGACGACGTTCAGTGGAAACTAGATGACATCGTCCAAACGATAGGAGATCTCATAGATGCGGAAAGAGAGATAAAGGTGGATTCTCTGAGAAAGATAGCAGCGATGAGTTCCCACAGGAGAAGACTTCTAAGCTATTACCTGATGGCTGTCGAAGAGAGAAATTCTTTACTGAAGCAGAGAATTGAAGACTTATGGCAAGTAGAAGACAATGAGCTTCAGGAGGTTATCGAGGATCTTCAAGAACTGTCCAGAGATTCTCAAGACATGAAGAACGAACCTCCAGCTGGAGACTAGAGGCTCTTCTCTATATATTTCATGAGTGTTTCCAGCTCCGCTATCTTCTCCTCAATATCGCCGGAAACCACTGCTTCTCTTATGCAGGTTTCGATATGCTTGTTTACAACTGTTGTGTTTGCCTTCTTGAGGAGCGAGATGACAGCGAGAAGCTGAGTGGAAATATCTATGCAGTATCTCTCTTCTTCTATCATCTTGATTATGCCGTCTATCTGACCTCTGGCAGTCTTAAGAATCTTGAGAGCCCCGTCATGTTTGTGATGAGAATGTGTATTCATAATTACTCTCTGATTCCCCAAAATGAATAACCTGCATCTTCAATAATCTCTCTCAAGCGGTTCTCTTCAATATTCTTGGTTGTGAAGATTTCTGCGATTCCTTCATCAATGTCTACCACTGCGTCCTCCACGCCTTCCACAGACTTCAACGCTCTTTCCACTCGCATTTTGCAGTGATTACAGCTCATTCCTCCAATTTCAAGCTTCATAGTATTCCTCCTTCTAGATTCGTACTCTCTTCAACCTCAGTGCGTTTGCGACTACACTAACACTGGAAAAGGCCATGGCTGCACCGGCTATCATAGGGTTAAGCTTTATTCCGGCCACTTTGTAAAGGAGACCGGCTGCCACTGGTATTCCAATAACGTTATAGAAAAAGGCCCAAAAGAGATTCTCTTTGATGTTTCTGATGGTTGCTCTGGATAGCTTTATTGCCTTCGGAACATTATTAAGATTGTCGCTGATAAGAACGACGTCTGAAGACTCGATAGCGATGTCGGTTCCCGATCCGACGGCAATGCTTATATCGGCCTCCGCCAGTGCCGGGGAATCGTTTATCCCGTCGCCAACCATCATGACGGTCTTGCCTTCTTTCTTAAGATCAGCAACCTTTCTCGCCTTGTCTTCGGGCATTACTTCGGCAAGGACATTCTCGATTCCTACCTGTTCTGCGATTGCTTTCGCGGTCCTGGTATTGTCTCCCGTCATAATATAGGTATCTATTCCCATTTCTTTCAGCGTTGATACGGCTTCCAAAGAATTCTCTTTCACAACATCTGCAATTCCAAACACCGCCGCTGGCTTGCCGTCTACGGAGACAGAAACGGGGGTCATTCCCTTGCTGGAAACCTTGTCCACTAACTCCATCTCTTCCGCAGATAGACCAACAAAACGGTGATTCCCGATTCGTACCTCTCTTCCGTTAACAACTGCGATGATTCCCTTTCCAGGGTAAGCCTCGAATGAAGAGACTTGCAGCAATGTGCCGTGATAAGCAATCGAAATAGCCGAGTCTAGAGGATGAGAGCTTCTTCTGGCGACGCTTGCAGCCAGTTGTAATACCTGATCGCTATCTAGAGATCCCATTGTATGAATGTCTACAAGCTCAGGTCTTCCTCGCGTTATGGTTCCTGTCTTGTCGAATACGATAGCATCAACCTTATGGGTTACTTCCAGAGCTTCTCCGTTTCTAAAGAGAATCCCCAACTCTGCTCCCTTTCCTGTGCCGACCATGATTGCTGTAGGAGTAGCGAGTCCCAGGGCGCAAGGACAGGCAATCACAAGGACTGCGATCATCATTGACATGGAGAACGCGAATCCGTAGCCTAGGAGTATCCATGTAACAAAGGTGACTGCAGCAGCAATAAGTACAAAGGGCACGAAGTAGCCGCTCACGATATCTGCCATCCTTGCTATCGGAGCCTTAGAAGACTGAGCATCTTCAACGAGCTTTATTATTCTCGATAAAACTGTATCGCTCCCTACTACAGTAGCCTTCATCTCAAATATTCCGCTGATGTTTGTTGTGCCGCCGATCACCTTAGCACCCTTCTGAACGTCAACGGGGATAGATTCCCCGGTTATTACCGATTGATCGATGGAGCTCGTTCCTTCCAAGATTTCCCCGTCTACCGGAATTCTCATTCCGGGCTTGACAAGGAGAGTATCTCCAACCTCGGTTTCCTCGATCGCAATTTCTTCGAAGCCGTCGCCCCTCTTCACATAAGCCGTTTCCGGAGATAGACTCATTAACTTCATTATTGCATCGGAAGTTCTGCCTCTCGAAAGGTTCTCTAGATATTTACCAAGCGAGATCAAAGCAATAATCACTCCTGCCGATTCAAAATAGAGATCTGCTACGTAAACGTGGTTACCAAGAGCGATTTGAGCCGTTGCAAAGATACCGTACGCAAACGCTGCGCCTGTTCCGAGACCAACAAGACTATCCATATTTGGATTGCCTCTGAAGAGATTCGGTATTCCCTTAAGATAAAAATCCTTTCCGGCAATTACTATCGGGACTGTTAAGAACAGCTGAATCATAGCGAAGTTCAACGGATTCATATGAGGATCTATGATTATGGGCAATCTGAGCCCGACCATATGGCCCATGGCTACTATCAACAAGGGCAGAGCAAAGATTGCGGAGAATACCAGCTTCCTCTTGTAAGAGAGCGTCGCCGCCTCTTTTCTTAAGCGGCTTGCTGCAAGGTTTTCCGTTATGAGGCCTCCAGCCTTATAGCCTGCCTTTTCGACGGCCGCCTTAACTTGACCGATTCTAAGAACGTCGGGATCATACTCAAAGGAAACGGTATCTGAGGATAGATTCACGCTGACGCTCTTGATACCTTCTAGTCTACCGATCGCTTTCTCAACAGCTACGGAACATGCTGCGCAGGTCATGCCATCAATTTCCATTACGGCCTTTCTTCCGGACTTCACTTCTTTGAGCGAGTAGCCAGAGTTTTCCACTGTTTCAAACAGCATTTCTCTATCTATTCTGTTTGCAGCTTCGATAGAAAGTCTTTCCGTTGAAAGATTGACGGTCGCACTCTTCACCCCTGCGATTTTCAAGGCAGCTCTTTCAACCGCTTTTGCACAGGCTGCGCAGGTCATACCTTCAACGATATACTCTTCTTTCAAATCTAATCCTCCCCTTAATTTTTGGTTCTCCTTCTGGTTCTCGCTAAGCACTTTCCGCATCTAGTTGAGACCGCGCACTTTTCCAGTTCCTTCTATGACCAAACTCTCCTTACACTGAGAAATTCGAAAATCGGCCTATTTCCATGAACTGGCTGCAAACTCTTCTTCATAATGCTCGTAAAGAGCAAAACTCAAATCATCTTACAACTCCCCTCCCTGGGGGGAGGTATTATTATAATACAATAAATTCTGTCGGTTTTCAACGAATCTGAATTGATTCTGGGATTTGTACCCTATAAAAAGTTCTGAAGAAAGTTGAAGAGAATTATTAGATAGATTCTTTTCTCCTTGGAAGTTATATGATTGTTTAGGATCTAATCTGGCTGTCTGAAATAACCCGCTTGCTGAGATTGAGTATCAGCGGATTCTGCCTTCCATTGCTCTGACAAGTTCTCTGCAGAAGTCAGGAATGTCCTTCACTACACGCCCCCAAACTAGGTTGCCGTCACTGAAAGCTGGTTCATCCAACCAGATTGCGCCTGCATTCAACAGGTCATCCTTTATGCCGTCGCTGCCGACAGATTTTGAACCTTCTACGATTCCGGCTGAAATGCCGACAAGTCCTGCGTGACAAATCATAGCAATAATCTTTTTCTGCTCGTTTGCAGTCCTTATGAGGTCTTTAACATCTTCAAATCGTCTGAGCTTGTCGGGTGCCCACCCGCCGGGTACTAGAATCCCATCTACTTCTGAAACATCTATCGATTTGAAGTCCGCATCTGATATTGCGGTAAGCCCACCCTTGCCCTTGTACAGCCTGTTCTTCTCTTTTCCGGCGACAGTAACTTCTGCGCCCTCCTCTTGAAGTCGCATTACGGGTACCCAGAACTCGAGATCTTCAAATCCGTCTTCTATGAGAACTACGACTCTCTTTCCTCTCAGCTTCACGTTGCACCTCCGAATCGCTAAAGAGTTATTAGAAACCATTCGAGAGTGGCTTCAATGATTTCCATTACTTTATCTCTCCTATCAAAAAGATCGAATATGTGGCCCGAATCCTGTTCAAGGAGCCTGTCGACTCCCTTGTGGTATCTGGTAAAGAGCCTTGAAGCTTCCGGCTGAGGGAATACAATATCGTCCTTAAGCCCTGATACGACAAGAAGAGGCCCTTCATAAGAGACTATCTCGGCCACAGGATTGACTGAAAAAAGCTCATCAAAAAACTCCCTTCTCAGTACGGTAAAACCTCCCCAGGAAATGTTCGCTTCTATCTCCTCCAATGGAGAGGCTATCATTGCCCTCTCAACAGAATCTACACCGAGAAGAGCTGAGTACGAGTGTATAGGTATTGCAACCGCAGACCAGAGAGCGACACTTCTTACTCTTGAATCTCGACCGGAAAGGCAAGCAGCGACCAGACCGCCTTGACTGAGGCCGACCACGCCTATTCTTCTGCTGTCAACGCTATCTAGAGATGAAATGAAGTCAATAGAGGAGACAGCATCAAGGATCTGCTTGTTAAAAGTAGTGTCCTTCCACTCTCCTTCACTGATTCCCGAGCCTCTGAAATCGAATCTCAAAGTGGCAATACCCTTTTCGGCGAAGGCCGTTGCGGTGATCTCAAATAGCGATTCTTGCGAATCATACACGATTAGATCGTTCATGTGGCCAAGAAATCCATGGAGGAGCAGCACAATTGGTACATAGCCTTCTTGGAGCTCCGGTATGGTAAGAACTCCGTTTATTCTCAGCCCTTCACTGTAGAAGTGGACGGCGGTCTCTGAGACAATGTACTCTGAGTCGGAAAGGGCTGCATGCGATGATACTGCAAGCAGAATGAAAACGGATAGAATCAGAATTTCTTTTAAGAAGTGTCCTTTCACTGTTCACCTCCGTGTTTTTGCACTATCGATTCCATTCTACTCTCTGAAGAGGAACTAGGGCCAGAATTTGCTCATCAGTGAAATCACGCTTAGACTCGATTATCTAAGTGGCATGCAGACTTCTCACTGCATTCAGAACTTGCTTCATGCTAAAATAAACAAATAGAAGGTGAGAGAGTGGCCAGAACAGAAATTGATGCTCAGATTCTTCTGAGCGACCTCGAAAGTATTCTTCAATATCGCCTCAAAAGGAGAGACAAGGAGCGGATTTTCGACGCCTACGAGTTTGCACGCTTTCATCATCAGGAGCAAATGAGAGACTCGGGTGAGCCGTTCATAAGTCACCCGGTAGAAGTCGCGAAGATTCTTGCCCAGTTCTCGGCCGACAATGATACTATAGTCGCTGGGATACTTCACGACATAGTTGAAGATTGCGATGTGCCGCTTTCCGAGATAGCTGAGAAGTACGGTGATACGGTTGCTCTGATCGTCGATGGTGTGACGAAGATAAGCAATTTGAAGCTCAACGAAAAGCTTGAGTCGAAGATAGTGAAGTCAAGAATGAAGGTCGAGACTCTACGCAAAATGCTTCTCGCGTTATCAGAGGACCCGAGGATCATAATCGTCAAACTTGCAGACAGGCTTCACAACATGCGAACTCTTGACTTCCTCAAGGATCCAGAGAAGAAGCGCGACAAGGCCAAAGAGACGATCCAAATCTATGCTCCAATAGCTCACAGAATAGGTATGCACAGAATACAGGCAGAGCTTGAGGATCTTGCCTTTAAGTTCGAGTATCCTGAGGAATTCAAGGAACTGAAGTTCAAGGTCAACAAGAAGCTTAAAGAGCGTCAGGACATAATGGATGAGTATAAGGAGATAGTGCTCAGAGAACTGAGAAAGAACAGGATACCTGCTTTGATAGAAGGCAGAGTGAAACACCTTTATAGCATATGGCAGAAGATGATAAAGAAGAACAGATCCTTCGACGAGGTGTTCGATCTTATTGCCCTGAGGATAATTACGGGTGACGAAGTGAATTGCTATAAGATTTTGGGCGCAGCACACTCTCTATGGCCTCCGATGCCTGGTAGGTTCAAAGACTACATTGCCGCACCGAAGTCGAACGGTTATAAGTCGCTTCACACAACCCTGATTACCCACAGAGGAGAGCCTCTTGAGATTCAGATAAGAAGCGAGAGAATGCATAAGGAGGCCGAATATGGAGTGGCCTCTCACTGGGTCTACAAAGAGGGAATTGATGTAAGGGATAGAACCTGGTTTACACAGCTCGTCGATTGGCAAAAGGATTTCATCGAGAGTTTCAAGGACATGGAGTCGATTTCTCGCGAACTTGAGGTCGAAGAGGTGTTTGTCTTCACGCCGAAAGGCGAGGTTGTTCATCTTCCAAAAGGAGCCACACCGATCGATTTTGCCTACGCAATTCACACGGAAGTCGGCCATCATTACGCGGGTGCGAAGGTTAATGACCGGCTTGTTCCTGTCAATTATGAACTAAAGCTCGGAGACAGAGTTGAGGTTGTCGTAAACAAGGCAAGTGAAGGTCCGAGTCTTGACTGGTTGAAGTATGTCAGGGCAAATTCTACAAAGGCAAAGATAAAGAGATACTTCAAAAATGAGTATTCGGCGAAACTCGTTGAAAGAGGTAAGGAGATATTCAGAAAGATCAGCAGACGGCTCTCCGTATCGATGGATGACTTGATAGAGGGAGAGCAGATAAAGTCCCTGATGAGCCGACTGGGGGCGCACAACGAAAACGATCTCTTTAGCAAGCTTGGCGATGGGTCGATAACGATGGGAGAGGTACTCAGTCTTCTTGCGCCGAAGGAAGAAGAGATAGATGTTCTTCCCGAAGAGACCGAATTGATCAAACAGAAACAGGCGAAGGGGANNGGGGAACGAAGTCGTTGTTGGCGGCGAGACTGGAATTGCCGTCTACTTTGCCAAATGTTGTACTCCTCTTCCGGGCGACGACATAATCGCGGTGATGAGCAGCAGAGGTATATCAATTCACAACCGCAACTGCCGAAATCTGAAAGACATAAGTAAGGATAAGCTCGTGGATGCCCACTGGAACCTTGTAACGGGAGGGAGATTCAGTGCCTGGATTGTTGTGGAGTTTGACAGCACGGATAGAACTCTTATAAATAAGTTTCTTGAGAGACTGGAAAACAAGAATGCAAAAGTAATGAAGTACTCCGTTGAAGCAGGAAAGTGGGGATATGATACACTGATTGCGAATATCCTCGTAAAGGATGTTGCCCATCTGACTTTGGTGATGGAGAACCTCAGGGGTATGAAGGGTGTTCAAAACGTGAAGAGATTTGGAGGGGTTGCGTGAGGGCCGTAGTTCAAAGAGTTAGCAAGGCCAAGGTAACCGTAAGTGGGAGAATAACTGGAGAGATTGATAAGGGCCTTCTCGTTCTTGTTGGGATCGGTCGAGACGATGACGGGAGTGACGTGGAATGGCTGGTTGATAAGACACTCAATCTTCGTGTGTTTGAAGACGAAAATGAGAAGATGAATCTTTCGCTAATAGATGTCTCGGGAGCGCTTCTTGCCATTTCACAATTCACAATAATGGGCGACGCCAGAAAGGGAAGAAGGCCTTCTTTCACCGAAGCTGCCGAACCGGAAGCGGCCAGAGCGCTTTTCAACGATTTTCTCCAGATGGCGTCTAAGACTGTGAAAGTTGAGACAGGGATCTTCCAGGCTCACATGGATGTAGAGCTTGTTAACAGTGGGCCGGTAACGATTCTATTGGATTCAAAGAGAGTATTTTAGGAGGTGTTCTTGTGAAGAGATCCATGAAATTTATTCTTATCGTAATAATGGTTGCGGCGGTCGGGGCGATTGTTGTCTCTGAGAGCAGTGCGGGGCCTTCCAATCCTGCAAAAATCGCGTTTGCAGATATGCAGAAAGTCCTTGAGTCAACGAGAGACTGGGTTACATTGAATACCGACTATCAGAAAGACACTCAGTTTTATCAGGGCCAGTTGGATAGCTTGAGTAGAGAGTATCAGGACTTGGCGAACTCTGGAGCTAGTCAAGAAGCGCTTCTCCAGAAGCAACAGGAGATTCTTACCAAGAAGAGTCAGTACGAACAGACACTGGAAACTACTTACAATGCAAAACTGCAGGTCATATTGGAACAGGTTAACAAGAGAATCAGAGATTACGCAACGTTTATTGGTATAGACATGGTAATATCCGACGAAATAGTTGTATATGGTTCTTCTGCTTACAATATTACTGACGCGATAATCGAGTATATGAAAGGGTTTCAGAATTGAGTGATCCTTCTTATCTGAAATGCGAACATCTTGACAAGCGCTACGGAAGAAGAAGAGTACTGAAGGATGTATCAATAGAGGCATCATCGCTTGAGGTGGTGGGACTGCTTGGACCCAACGGTGCAGGCAAGACCACCGCCTTCAAGTCTATTCTCGGAATAGTTATTCCGAACACTGGGAGTATATTTCTCAATGGCGAGAATATAACTCATCTTCCAATCCACGAAAGGGCCAAGAGAGGAATAGCTTACCTTCCGCAGGAGACATCGATTTTCAGGGGACTTAAGGTGATTGAAAACCTGACGATGGTCATGAGACTCACCGGTCAAGAAGAAAGTCACTATGAGAGGGCGAGCGAGATACTGGATGAGTTCGGAATCCTTTCGTTGAAAGATCAGGTTGCTTCGTCGATATCGGGTGGGGAGAAGAGAAGACTGGAATTTGCGAGGACGATGACCCTGTCTCCTTCATTCATACTTCTCGATGAGCCTTTCGTGGGAATAGATCCTATGACTGTGAAGGATATTCAGAAGATGATCAGAAAGCTTAAGAGCAGGGGAATAGGTGTTATAGTTACGGACCACGATGTCTCTTCTATAGCAAAAGTTGTTGACAGACTCTATGTGTTGTACAAGGGAGAAGTCATCTCTTCCGGAGACCCGGAAGAGGTCCTTGGAGACAGCCAGGTTGTCGAGAAGTATCTGGGAAGTGACGATTGATGCTTCATGTCGCTGTAATTGGTTATTCCGGCCCCACGGACAGAAGTCCCGTGAAGGAGCTTCAAGTAGTCTGCGAAGAAGTTGGAAGAACTCTTGCAAGGCGTGGTCACGTTGCGATGACAGGTGGGAGAGACGGAGTAATGGAACTTGTTTCAAGATCTATGTCGGAAGAGGGAGGTCGGGTAGTTGGAGTACTTCCTATCGGAGACGAGGGCAACGAGCACAATGAGATCAGGATAAGAACCGGGATGGATTTTGCTATGAGATCCCTGATACTTACAAAATCCGCCGATGTAGTAATCTCTATTGGAGGTCAGGCGGGAACTCTGCTGGAAGTAGTTTCCTCGTACTCATATGGCCGTTCAGTAATCCTAATGGAGGGTACCGGCGGCTGGACAGACAGAATCAGATCTGTGTTAATTGACGGCAAGTATCTTGACGAGAGAAAGACTGTAGAAATGAAGCTGGCAAGTAATATAGAAGATCTTGAGACGTACCTTGAGGAGGCTGAAAATGGTAAGGTGTAGATTTGCGCCCAGTCCTACCGGCAATCTTCATGTTGGTGGTGTTAGGACGGCGCTGTTCAACTGGCTCTTTGCGAAAAACCAACATGGAGGTTTTGTGCTGAGAATAGAAGATACGGATATCGAGCGTTCTGAGAAGAAATTTGAGGATCAGATCCTTTCCTCCATGAAATGGTGTGGACTTGATTGGTCGGAAGGGCCGGATGTAGGCGGGGATTATGGCCCTTATAGACAGAGCGAGCGTGTCGCTCTCGGTTTCTACGATAAATTTGCTAAAGAGCTCGTCGAAAGAGGTCGGGCATATTTTGCAGTCTATTCCAAGTCAAATCAGGAAGAGGTTTTACGGATTTCAGAGGAGATTCCTGAGCTATCTGATGATGAGATATATACAGTGAAGTTCAAGATACCGGACGGTACGACCGGCTTTTCCGATCTGTCTAAAGGAGAGATGAGTTTCGAAAACGAGAATTTCTCTGATTTCATAATAATCAAATCGAATGGATTCCCGACCTACAATTTCGCTGTAGTTGTAGATGATCATATGATGGAGATTACTCATGTTTTCAGAGGAGAAGACCATCTCACAAATACTCCGAGGCAGCTCATGATCTATAGAGCCCTGGAATGGGAACCACCAACATTCATGCATATTCCTCTGATTCTTGGTAGTGACCGGGCTCCTCTATCGAAGAGGCATGGTCATACTAGTGTGGATCATTTCAGAAGAGAAGGGTACTTGAGTGTGGGACTGATGAACTACCTTGCGCTTCTTGGATGGACGGTTGATCAGGAGATCTTTGATTATCACGAAAAGGTCAGGGACTTCGTTCCATCAGATATCTCCAACAAAGGAGTCGTCTTCGATTACGAGAAGCTTGAGTGGATTAACGGAAAGCACTTGAGGTTATTTGATCCCGACGAACTGGCTGTGCAGTTTGGATTGTGGCTGAAGTTCACTGGAAGGTTTGACTATTACGCGAACATGGAAGCCGATCAGTTTTACTCGAGAGAAGTCCTAACAATTTGCCGCGAGAAGATCAATACTCTACAGCAGCTGTTCGATTTCTCGGCGCCTTTCTTCTGCGAAGAGGTGGATTACCAGGAAGACTACGTTGTCAAGTATCTTAAAAATGACTGGAGCAAAGATCTTGTTTCTGCTGCTATCAGGCGGTTTGAAGACGCACGCGACTGGTCCGTTGAAGGTGTTGAGAAGACTGTTAGGGAACTTGCGGATGAGAAGATAACATCCAAGAAGAATACTTTCCAAACTCTAAGAGGGGGGGTAACTGGTAGGCTTGTGACTCCGGGACTCTTTGAGACGATCTCCGTACTTGGTAGAGATAGAGTTCTTGAGAGGTTGGAGAGCCTGCTCGAGTTGATTGAGTATGAGGAAGGGAATATCGCTGATTGAGATGGTAGTCTCTCTGGCAGTATCTGCTCTCTTACTGATTTCGATCTTCAAAATTGTTAACATGTGGCTGGCTATGTCTTCCAGCATAGTTCAGGAAACGAAAACGAACATGTCTTTGTCGAGAACCTTCGACATCGTCGAAAGGGACCTTAATCGTTCCACGGGAAACTTCTTATGCGGGGTTTCCTTTATAAGCTTCGATGCAATTGTTGATGGGCAACACAAAAAGATAAGGTACTACGTGTCTGGAAACAGGATAATGAGAAGGTCTGGAAATTCATATAATACCGTGACCGAGTTTAGAGAGTCTGCAGGCTTCTTTGAAGAAGAAGGGACAGTCAGATTCATAATCGATAAAAGAGAAATCTTGATAGGGACAAAAGGTGGATAGGATGAATCCAAAGGATATCAGGAAGATGCTTCAGGCTATAGAAGAGGAGATTCTCTCCAGAACAGAAATGGATGTAAAAGAGATGCTGGATTCACCTTCGGCATACGTAAGGGCAAGAGCTGTGAAGTCTGCTGCTGATAGAGAGATGAGAATAGAGAATATTGAAAGCTTTCTCGAAGACCCTTCTCCCGAGGTCAGAAAGAATGCAGTGGTCACTATGGCAAAATTGAGTGAGAACCGAGATTCTATTCTCAAAGCATTGGATGATCCGTCAGATCTTGTCAGAAGCACAACAGCGAAAGAACTCGTGGAATTTGGCTTTGAAGACGAGGATCTTGCGAGGCGAATCGCCGCCGACCCCTCCAAAAAGGTTAGGAAGACTTTTGTTGTCGCTCTGGCTGAAGCCGGGGAGAACGAACTCCTGAAGGAGTTTGACGAAGACCCGAGTAACGATATTCGGAGTATCCTGGCGGCCTGCAAAGGGCAGCTCAGGCTTGAAGAAGAGGAGCTTTCATCTCTTTCAGGCAAGTTCCAGAAGGTGGCTCTTCTTTCGAGATTGGGCCAGAGAAACTCAGGCGCCGCTGAAGAGCTTCTAGTTCTCTTGAAGGATTTCCGATCCTCAAAAGTCAAACAGATAATTGTTGAGACTTTCGAGTCCTTTCCTGATGATATCGCGCTTCCCACTCTCAAGAAATTGATTGATTCCGATGATAGAACAGTTGCTATCTCCGCAATGAAAACTCACAGGAAGATCAAAGGGTACGAGGTTTCGATGCTTCAGTCAGCAGAGAGATTCATGGATTCTGAGGATGAAGAGATGAGATTCGCAGGCGCACAGTATATTAAAGGTCTTGTAGAACCGTCTGCAGCAGAGATTTTACACACTGGATTAGAAGATCCTTCTGACAGAGTGAGAGCCGTATGTATGGAGGCGCTGGCAAGTCTTATGGATCATTCTATTGCAGATGTTATCGATGAATCTCTTAGATCAACATCATCCCGGCTAAAAAAGGCATCGCTAAGGGCCGTGAAGAAACTTAAGACTATCGATATCGAAGATCATATTACTAGAATTCTTTCTAACAGAAAAGAGGACCTTCAGACAAGAGTACTCGCTTCTTCCGTAACGGGACTTCTAAAACTGGAAGGACCTCTTCCTTATCTTGAAGAAATCGCTCTAAATGCTTCCATTGAAAGCCGCCTAAGAATCTCTGCGGCAAGAGCTATGGCAAGGATAAATCCTTCTCGTCTGGCCGAACTTTTCGGCTTCACAGTATGATGGCGGTCAGAATCGAAAGCATCGTTACTACTAAGAGAATGGAGTCACTCAAAGACCAGCTTTTTTCTTTGAGGCAAGTTAACTTGTGTCCAGGTCTGTATCCTCTAATTTGAAGGGCGGCAGCAGTGTCCTGAGCCTTCTTCAGCGAGGTTGCAATTACCGGGATCACTACGGAGATTGAGTTTTTCACTCTTGAGAATATGCTCCCTTTGTCGAACTCTATTCCCCGCGCCTTCTGTGCCAAGATTATTCGGTTTGTCTGAAGGGAGATAAGGGGGATGAAAGTGAGAGTTAGAGAAAGCGCCATTCCAATTTCAGAAGACCGCTTCTTGCCCCCGGGGAGTTTTCCAATAATCTCTTCCACAGAAAAAGAGATCTCCAGGGGTGTTGTTGTAAGTGAAAGCATTATACTGAAAAGCACCGCAAGAATCATTCTGGCCGAAAGCACCGCAGCGTTTATCAAACCCTCTTCTGTGATCCTCAAAACCTTTAAGTCCAGCAAGACTCTTCCGTGAGTAAAAAGGATCTGAAAGACTACGATCAACAGGATTAACAACCTTATCCCCCGTAGCGTCTTCACGAACTCCCTGAAAGGAACTGCTGAAAGTGCGGAGAGAACAATCCAGAGTGATAGGAAGACTGTGAAATCTGCAATCCCGCTCAGAAACAGCGAGCCTATTGAAAGCGAAACAAAGGCTATGGTCTTTGCTATCGGTGACAATTTGTGAATCACCGAGTTCGTTGGAACGAATCGCCCAAAAGGAACTCCTACCAAACATCTCTCTCCCTGTAACGAACAAAACTAGTCGGTGTTTCCCACACCGCCACTTCGTAAAGCTCATAATCGCTTCCTCCAACCCTGGAAGCCAGGCGTTTGAATATCCACTCGGCTATGTTCTCTGCGGTCGGCTGAGGTATAACATCATTTATGTATGCGTGATCGAGCAAGCTCAACACTTCTGACTTGACTATGTCTTTGAGCCGCAGAAAATCGATGACCATATCTTCTTGATTCTTCTCTCCGGCAACTGTTATCTGAAGCTTATAGGTGTGGCCGTGAAGCTTCTCACACTTTCCGTGATAACTGGTCAGATTGTGAGCCGCATCAAATGTGAACTCCTTAGTTAGGAAGAACATGAGTCTCTATCACCATCCTTTTTCACTACCAATACAGACTCTCCATGAGACTATCATATCGTATTCTCGCTTGTCAGAAGGGTAACACCAAGGAAATGCTGATGATTTGTCCTGCCATTGAGCGGAGGAATCCCTTTAACGGATACCAGCATCGGTGTTTCGCTGCACAATGAAGAACGAGAAAGACTAAGAGTGAATAGGTCCTCAAAGTGATTTACTGGCCATAACAGATGCTCAATGTGGGAAAAGATTAGCAGAGCATAACATTTCTGAAGAAGATGTCGATAATTATCAGCTGACAAACCGGTCGAGCTAGCTCACTCTATAGTTAGATAACTGCGGAATTTGCATGAATATGTTTGACATTAATCTAACTATGTGTCATAATAGTAACGTAAGAGATGTATCGAACCTGGGAGGGATGATAGGTGTCAGAAAATCAGATGAAATCGATGAAGGAAGTTACAGAGCAGATAGAGAAAGTGAGAGTTGAGATTCTCAAGACGAGATCATTCATAACTTTCTGAGAGAGTGCTGGAAAATCACGAGAGAGCTTTCGGGCTCTCTTTTTTTGTTGAAACTCCTGGCGTTTGGCGCATGTCTGTGAGACCAACCGAGAAAAATCATTGTCGGGAGTTTTGCTTTGAGAGTGCGAGAAATGATCGTCGTTGACCGTTACGGGTCAACCGTCCGAGAACACCGCGAACCAGTCCACCGAAAAGAACAATCGAGAAAGAGCGCTGTCGAGACGTTCGCTGCGCTCACGA
>NZ_DJHG01000071.1:0-19181 GCF_002432955.1 Mesotoga sp. UBA5825
GCCTTCGTTTGCCTTACATTTTAAAGGGGTTGTGCCTGTGGTTTCTCTGGTCTCTGGTAATGAGACTTCACCCTTGAGAAAAAGGTTCAGTCGGAGAGAAGTTTTTCTGCAATTTCAAGATCCTCAGGAGTGTTAACCCCCAAGAATTCCTCTTGATTCTCGGTTACAAAGCCGCATACAGACTTATGTTCAATCAACGATAGAGACACAATATCGGAAATGTAAATTTCTCCGGTATCCTTATTTGGTATCAGATTGTCGATATATTCTTCGACCACATCTTTTCTCAGAATTATTGGTCCAATGTAGAACTCCCAGGGAGGCGGGAAGTCAGGAATCTTTTTTTCCTTGAAGGAGATTACCTTACCGTATTCGTCACGCTCAACAAGAGCATATGGAAATTTGGTTTCGGTTACTCCGGAAAGAAATGTTATATCACAGCAATTACTCTTATGGAGTTCAGCAAGGGCCTTAAGGGAATCTTCCGTGATCAGAATGAGATCAGAATACATCACCAGAATCTCAGAACCTTCCGGGACCAAGTGAAGTGCTCTTTTCAGCGCATCTGCAGTTCCCTTCGGCGAATCTTGATATGCAAGTATGGTATTGCTATCGAGCACATTCCGAAAATCGCTTTCGAAGTCCGGATTTATTACTACTATTGAATTGACGCTATCGCATACTGAAGAAACCTTTCTTAGGATGTGAACGATCATCGGCTTGCCTTTCACTTTGACCAGGGGCTTAGGAACTTCCGACTTCAGTCTTCTGCCCTTTCCGGCTGCGAGAATTACGGGAATCAGCACATCTATCACTCCTTCCAACCAATAATAGCATTTTGGAAGTGAAGAGAGAATTACTCTTGGAAAGTGGCCCTCAAGGAAGAATCACATTCCGACTTTGGTAACTCATGAAAACGCAGATATGATCTAGCGTTTTAGCCTGATGGAAGAGATCATACGAGAAGTCGAAACAATGTCGATTGGTCGATTGGTGTAGAAATGCTGTGCTCTTGTGTTTACTTATCGGAGGGAAAGGTTATAATCGTAACTTAAGGGAGGGTTGAAAATTGGAATATTTGGATCTGTGTTTGAGGCTATTCTGTGCTCTTGTTGCAGGAGCGATGATAGGAGTGACAAGAGAGAGAATATACAAGCCGGCAGGACTCAGGACACACTCTCTCATCTGTGTTGGTGCTGCTTTCATTACGGTGCTTTCTACAACAGTATTTGTAACCGCAGAACACGGTGACCCTGGCCGAGTTGCGGCACAAATTGTCTCTGGGATAGGATTTCTGGGAGCGGGAACGATCCTGAAAAAGGGTTTTTCGGTCAAGGGTCTTACAACGGCAGCAACGCTTTGGGTAACTGCAGCGGTTGGCATGGGATTCGGAAGCGGTGAATATCTATTGTCCACCGTAGTAACCGTATTCGCAATAATGATCGTGCTTTTTCTGAAGAGGATAGAGCTTTTCACCGGCGGAAGAAATCTGCCGAGAATCCTAATAGTTGCGAGTAATACTGAGGAAATGTCCAGAAGAATCTCAGAATGGTTCAAGGACAATGGATTGACAGTAGAATCTATGGAAGTTGAAGACGATGAAGAAAACCTCACATTGCTAATTGAGATAAGCAAAAGCGATGCTATAAAAATCAAGAATCTTATGGTTGGTTTGTCGAGATTAAGGGGCATCAGAAGTGTGGAGCTTCGATAACTCTATTTTCTCGGACAAATGTGGTCTATCCGGAGTTCCTGACCTCCTATCGAAAAAGATGTGATCATTCCCTGAAGATTCAGTACTCCCTTGGGGCCGCTTACGCTTGTCAGAGTTACATTCACTCCGCCTATTACTTTTCCTTCGATGTCTGAGAAGTCCTGTACATTTTCGAGAACCCCGTTTATTTCCACATTTATGTTTCCACCGTACTCTCCATAGTAGAGAATAAGGCCGGTTGGATTGACAGGGAACTTGAAGGAGATCGTGACGTTGTTCATATTCATATCCTTTTTGATATCCTTTCCCGAGTGTCCCGCCATACCTGCATTTGTAACGGTCATTACTCCGTTTGGAGTGGGAGTTCCATTGAACCAGAAGAAGGGTTTCATAACCATCCGTGTTGTCAGTTCAGAAAAGACGTCATCATTATGATATTATGCTCGAACAGTGAATCCCCCAAAGTCAACACATTTCAAAACCACGTAACATCCAGAGAACACAAGAAGTGTCGTCAATACAAGTGCTAGCGTCACAACACGTTTCTAGAATCGCCCCCCGTAGAATTTGGCAGAAACTGAAGTGAGAATTAGAGAAAGAATGATTGAGACCAGATAATTATACGTCTCTCTCCCAGATCAAAGAAAGCCAAGACCTGTGTTGGTTCTAATCACTTTGAATGGTCGAGGGACCCGTCAAGAAAGATACCTCAATTTGCGTGCAAGTCTTGAGAAAAGATAAAGAGAATTGTTAGAGTTTTGGGTTCTCCTTTCAGAAAGCATCTAGCTGCCGCTGATGTTAATATGAAGAGGTTCAAGACGGTCTCTACTAAAGAGAAGGAAGATCAAGAGAAAGCAATGTGGAGACTCTTGGAGTCGGAATTGGAAATAAGAGACTCGTCAATAGGTTCTGCGTTGAGTAATTGAATGCGAACGGGACAAAGCTATGAAGATTGGAAGACGTTACTAAAGAACAGCAAAATCATTTGGTCCTCATTCTGGTATCGGAGAATCGTCGTTNNGCGTGAGCGTGGGGGAATCCTTAGAAACGCCTTCAATTCAGAGATTCTGAAGATCATCTTTCTGGAAAAGCTGAGAAAGGCTGGAGTTTGACTTGTACTTCATTCACTTCCGACAAGAGTTTCCTCTTCCGAGCGGACAGTTGAAGAAGTTAGTTTCATTTCCTCTTCAGGTGCGGAGTTCACTGCAATAGCAAAGATGTTTCTTGATTCTACGGTTGACGCCTCACTAGGTCAAATGGCAGGAGCTACGCTCTTCTCCGGTGATACTGATGGGGCAAATCAGGCGTCAACACTTATGTTTACTATGAGTAACATCAACTTCGAGAGAATTAGGGAGGACGTCAGTCGTAGAAGAAGCAACTTCTTCAAATGGGTGACACCAGATTCGAAGCCTCTTTCAGTTGCGGGCTACTTTGAAGAGATCGAAAAGGCTAGAAAGAGTGGACTTAACAATCTTCACGACTACTTTTTCTTCATTGAACTTCCCGGGGAAGACAGAGTATCCGTCAACACAACTCACTCGTTCGGTAAAGATCCTGTCAATCTTTTCGAACTGAGCAAATCGGTCTTCGAATGTTCTGAGCAGATCGACCAACTTGTAGCCTTTTCTAGGAAGTACGTTCGGGGATTTGAAAAGTCAAGAATTGAGAAGATTGCAGGCGATATTGGAATTCGAGAGAGCAGAAGAGTGAGGGGATTTTATGTCTTCACTGGAGAAGACTTTAGATTGCATAAAAAGTTCTATGACGGTGTCGCCAAAGCAACATATGGAATAGATGTCCATTCCCCTGAAACTCAGAAGATTACTCCGGAAGTCAAAGGCAGAGTACCTTCATATTCTGACTATTATGAGATACCTTTAGGAACACTCATCAGCAGCGACTTAGACAATCTAAATATGGCAGGCAGATGTTTCTCAAGTGATTTTGAAGGGCAAAGCGCCGGTAGAATAATGCCGACGTCAGCAGGCATGGGACAACAGGTAATTGGTGTAGCCTCTGCGATTTCTTTGGAAAGCGGCATACCCATAAGAGAAATCTCGAGAGATGAAATTATCTGAGAACTTGACAGGATAACCGAGAAAAAACCGCTATACTCTCTGGCGGCCCTTCTGAAGATAAGCAAATGAGGTCAGGTGCGCCTGTTTTGGTTCAGGGAGGCTCATTTTAAGCGATTGGCAGATTTGGTACTGGAATAGATAGTGGCAAGAATTGGGTCATTGTTGCGCCGGATACGGGTATGCAGTCAGTTTTTGAAGGGAATCGACAGCGCTGGATTTTCGAAGATGGGACGGCGGTATTGATAGAAAGAGCTTCTCCCCGTGAACTTAAAACCCTGGCAAAAGGAGGAGTGAGTAGAGATTCGTGCGCCCGTAATCTACTTTGTAGCGGCGCTTATGAGATTCTGACTGAGCTGGAACAATTCTGGAAGTTGCGTACGGCCAACAATATATGAACAATGAAACGGTGTTTCATAGGTGGTTTTTACTTAGAGGTGTCGAAATGAAAAGAGCATTGGTTCTGGGAGGTGGAGGAGCAAAAGGTGCAGCTCCGTTGGGGTTATTCGTGCGCTTGAAGAGAAGGGTTTCATTCCCGACCTCATAGTTGGAGTAAGGATTGATGCTCTAGTCGGGGCGGGATATGCAATATTGGCTGATTCAAATAGCCTCTGGGAGGTTTCTTCGAGAATCTTCAGAAAGGATGTCAAATAACTATCATTGATGGAATCAACAGTAAATGAGAGAGAGGAACCGATCTTCAGTGTGATGCTTGTTTATTCTTGTATGTTTTCGGAGCAGCGCTTCCCTCTGGAGTGTATTCTAGAACCATTAGGAAACACTCAAATAGGTATAGATTCTCCAATACAAAGATTCCTTTTGTGTGCACATCTACAGCTATCTGTTCAGCTGAACTTCTCGTCCAAAATGAAGGGAGTATCTATGAAGCTCTTAGAGTATCAATGGCTATTCCAGGATTATTCAAACCTGAAAAGAAAGGAGACCTAACACTTGCCGATGGCGGTATCCCGAACAATCTTTTTGTAAGCGTCGCAAGAGAGGCGAATAGTACTTTCTTAGTTGCCGTAGATCTTTCTTCATCGAATAGGGTTACTTCAATACTTCGAATTCAATATTGGGAGTGATGGATGAATACAGAGCCGATTTGATTTTGCAGAGAGAAATAGCTGCTGCAGATGTTTTGATCTCTCCCGTTATGACCAGGAATATCAATATGATGGGTTTTTCATCCTTTATTGATGTCATGAATGAACCGTATGAAGAAACGCTCGGATGTGACTTGAACGGAGTGACGCTTTGAAGATGCATGTCGGGGGATACGGTTTTCAAGGCCTTGCTGCTTTGGAGCACATAAATGATCTCGCCGGCAAGGGTAACATAATACTGAATGGACTGACAGGATATTATACGGTGACTGCAGAAGCGCTGAGAGAGGGTGAGGCGATTAGCCGCTTAAATGAGTTTGTGAAGAGTCTCTTCGGCACTCTGAAAGTAATGGAGGGTTCGACAATCTCTTCACCAGTAGGGCTGCGGGATAAGTTACAGAAGATTCGTCACTGCCGGATCTGGTCCAGACAGAATTACGTCTTCGAAAGCGATGTTAGGGATTTCTTTCTGAAAGGGGTATCAGGAAGTACAGATGCCAGTTCTGAGGTTTTTGATCTCAAAGAACGCTCGCTCAAGCTTGTTTCAGGGGCGGCAGGGAAAGTTGCGGCTTCGTGCATCTCTATCCTCGGTCTCTTTCCGACTTTTATGGGTAGATACGTCACCACTACATTTTTTAGTCAGATTCCCGTATCATTTCTATCGGACGGAGACATAGTCCTTCTTAACCTCAGAGATCCATCTTTCGGCATGCTTAATACAGCTTCGAACTAACTGTTTCAGGCTATGGAAATTCGCTCGACAAATTACGCAAGGGAGAGGCTTTCGCTTTTTGAATGCCGTTTAGTAAGAGTTATGAAGAGGATTTGTTCAGACAACGTGTTTGATTTTCTGGAGAGACTGAGGAATTGTTCTGGCTTAACAAATGTTAGTATTGAAATGTTATCAACTGTTGTAATTAAAAGGTGAACGGGGGGTAGCTAAGTGTTCAAGACAATGGTGATAATCGGCACTCTTCTGGCCATGGGATTCTCCCTCGTCAGTGGCACGAAAAAGGGAGTAGATGAGGTTATGACGATAGAGCATGACGGCAGAACGAGACAAACCATAATTCATCTACCTCCGGAAATCAAAGATGAGAAGTTGCCGGTAGTTCTTGTCTTTCATGGCCTCTTTGGCAATGGCAATTACACAAAGAACACTTACGGAATAACGGAAGTTGCTGATAAAGAGGGTTTCATTTCAGTCTATCCTGAGGGAACAGGCCCTTTGAACAGCGTTTTCTTGAGCTGGAACTCAGGTTTCTGTTGTGGATATGCTATGGAGAACAAAGTTGATGATGTTTCATACATTTACGAGCTTATTGTCGAAATAATTAACAGTTATCCCGTTGACGAGACCAGAGTCTATCTTGTCGGTCTTTCCAATGGAGGAATGATTGTCTATAGGCTTATGTCACGCTATCCAGAGCTGTTTGCGGCATGTGCAATTGTCTCTTCTTCTCCGGCAGGTGGAACCGATGAAAATGCCATAGTTATGATAGATCCTCCGGATAGGGGAGTTCCGCTGATAGTGTTCCATGGGATGAAAGACCCAATAATACCCTTTGAGGGAGGTTTTTCGAGCAGCTCCGAAGCCAACGGAATGTATTTTCCCCCGGTAGAAGAATCTGTGGAATTCTGGGCAGCCAAGATGGGAGCAAGTACCGTACAGGAGACACAGCATGAAAATGGACTGGTCATACTGAAAGAATACACCGGGAAAGACGAGAGGAGTCTTGTCCATTTCTATATGATAACTGACGGTGATCACACCTGGCCGGGGAGAGAAAAAGGACTAGATGCTCTCAACAGCTCGTCTGAGGCCACAATAAAAGCCAGCGAAATGATCTGGGAGTTTTTCAGAGACAAATCCTTAAGGTAATATCTTGTTCACCTTAAATAGGTACCATCTCACAAGGCCCGCACCAGGTTCTTTGAATCTGCCCCATTCAAATCCCTTCTCGAGAAGAAAAGAGTGAATACGATCGTCTGAATCTCTATTACCCGGAAACAGAACGATTTCGCCCTCCGGTTTTGTTACCCTATACATTTCACTGAATTCCTTTTCCATGAAGTCACCAAAGACATGACCGGAAATAACAACATCTGCGAAATCTCTCTCAAAGGGAATATCCTCTATTAAGCCATCCACAACATAGAAGTCACTTAATCCTTTCGCTCTTGCCCTTGTCTTCAGGTACTCCCTCAGAGTTCTCATTGGCTCAACGGCATAAACGACTGATGCGCCCTCGCTCGCCGCAACGGATGACAGCCTGCCGCTACCCGCACCCAAATCGACGACTTTCTTGCCTCTAAAGTTAACTAAGTCAGTTAGTAATCTGTTATCCCACTTTGTGAATTCGAGAGAGTCGTACACCGATGGATCAATGGCGTACACTATCCAGTCATTCACATTCTTCAGCAACTCCAATTCTGCATTTCTTATCTCTTCTCGAGAAAGATCTTCCGAGACGTTTTCTACCAATCTCTTGAATGTCTCAGCCCTCTCAGGCAGAATCATCATGAAATACCATAGAATTTCTGGATTGGCCTTCAGAACCACTGCAAGCGATCTTTGATCTGAATGGGTTCTTTCAAGATGAGAGATATTGTGCTTTTCCAACAACAGAAGAATCTTGATGTCAATGTCTGTCACATCTATCCAGTCAAGAGACAAGAAAACCACTCCAATGGATGAATTCTATTATGCATTCTATCATGATAAAATCGGGATTATCTTTAGTCTTGTCGGCGGGAGTTATTATGAAGCTAAACCAAAACATATTTGAGAGAAGGCTCGGTATTTTTTTCATGGTTTTGTGGATTCTAATTCTTATCTTCTACTTAACTTGGGATGGGTGGCTTTACGAGTGGCGAGATTGCGGTTACAGTGGACCAAACCAGCATTTCGATCTCGATCTTCTTGATATGAAATACGAGCACACTTCTGACGGCGGGATTACTTATTTTTCGACGAACAACCTACATAATCTGATCTATCTATGTTATCTAGTATTCTTGATTGGTTGGTTGGCTCTGTTGTTTGGGTGGGAGTGGGCAAAACAGGGGGCAATGGCGACAATGGGAATCTCTCTTGTTGCGGCACTCTCAACTCTCGATCTTTCTGACCATGCATACATGCTCCAGATAGTTTATGACGTTGTGCATCTTTCGGGAATAGTTATAGGCGCCTATCTCTTTTCGAAATACTATCTGAAGACCTCAAAGAGTTTGCCGATTGTGTTTGGCACGTGGGCGGTCTATCTTATCAGCCATTTGATGTTCACACCATGGCCTTTCTGGGAGAAAGTTGGTCAAGCCTATTTCAGTGTTAACCAGATAAACGATTTACCGTTCTTCTTATTTGGAGTCGAGTACACTCTTGTTTTGGCTATAATTCTCTCAGTCAATTTCTTAGTAGAAAAACTGAATTCCAGAACCTCGAATAGAGTCTTGAGAGTACTAATCCCTATTGGGCTGTATTTCGTTTTATGCCTGGTTATGTATTCTATGGGACTGATAATTGTTCAGGATATGAATATGGGAACCTGTATTAAAGGATGATTATGTAATCTTCATCTGCCCCAGTTCGCTTGTTTTTCGTAGTACCTGTACCGCGACAAGTTTTCCTTTCGGGTCATAATATCTTATGGCATCTCTTATGTCCTTCAATTCGCCTGGTTTCAACATGATGTATTCGTAACCTTCCCAGACCCTCCAGCTCTTCATCAAAACCCTCCCGAAAGAGATTTTCGGTTTCCATGGTAGCACGCATGAGATGAGTCTGCAGAATTTCCATAAACATAACAATGCGGGTAATTAACTGGATCGAAAGCTAATGAAAGCAGAGAATTAAACAAGAATGCATTTGCCGATTGGCTTATCACACATCAATTAACTATGAAGTGATAATCGAACGTAGTTGCGCTACATTGGAGATCATCTTGACAGATCATGGTTTGTCAGAGATTGAAGAGATGGTAGAATAAGTTTGTAAACGATAAGGATTACGTACTTATTTTATTGTTTGTTTCTATATTCTTCGGCAGCCTTCAAGAGTACCGTTTTGGGTCTATTATTTGCCAGAATGGGTAGTCNNTAGTCTGTATATTAGTTCAATAGCTTTAAAAGGAGGGTGTTTTTTGTGAGAAAGATTATCCTGGGATTTCTAGTAATGCTGATTTTAGTTTTGCCGTGCTCTGCCCTTTTCTCAGTGGAGACTGAGATGCCGGTCGTTCAGCCACCGATGGTTGTAACCACTATGGGGCAGAGCCCAGGTGCTTTGATGTTCAGACTGGTGTGTACAAGAAGCCAGATCGCCTGTGTTCAGGAGGATCTCTTGACTGCCGAACAGCTTTCCGAGATGGCGGCAGGAGAAAATGCTCCAAAGACATTGGTTATAACCACAGGAACGAGCCTCAAAGGAATGGGAGCCGCCGGTATTGATATGAATTTCGAGGTTAAAAGGGTTGAAGCTCTTATTTCTAAGGCTAAAGAACTCGGAATGACAATTATTGGTGCACACATTGAGGGGATGGCGCGCCGTGTAGATTCTACTGACGAAAGGTCGATAAACACAGTCATTCCAAAATCCGATTTGATTCTTGTCATCGCTGACAGCGATTCAGATGGTTTCTTCACGAACTACTCTGAAAAGAATGGAATACCTCTGATCAAGGTGAAGGAATCGTTGGACATCGGTCCCGCTCTAAAAGAGCTGTTTGAGTCGGAGTGAAACAATGAATCATTTTGCAATCGACCTCATGGTCGGTTCTGAAGGGGGAGTGTCCTGGTGTACTTCCACGCTGGTCTAATACTTGCCGTAATTGCCGTCTCTTTCGGGATTGCAAAGGCACTTAAACTTAGTGTTGAACTCTCGATGTTAGTTGCTGCAATCGCAGCGGCCATTGTACATTCTGGTGGAGCTATTCCCGTTCGTCATCTGGTTGAAGGCTCTTTCACTTATCTTGATGTCTGTTTGATCTTTATCACTGCTACTTTCTTCATGAATCTGATAAAGGAGTCCGGGGGAGTCGCCTTTCTGGTAAGGCGTATAGTTACTGCCTTCCACAAGAGCAGAGCGCTCTGCCTTTTCTTCCTGACTCTTCTCCTGTTAATTCCCGGTGCTTTGACTGGTTCTGGTGCTACCACAGTGCTCACGGTCGGTACGCTGGTTGGGACAGTTCTCACCTACATGGGAATATCTGAGAAACGAGTAGCAGCGATAATTTTCGTTTGTGCTGCAATGAGTGCCGCCGCACCTCCTGTTAACCTCTGGGCGATGATGGCAGCCGCAGGTTCTAACATGCCTTATGTAGGCTTCTTCATTCCGCTCCTTGTCCTGTCGCTTGCGGGGTCTCTGTTTGCGATGTTCTTCTTGGGAGGAAAGGGCAAGCCTGTAGAGTTAGGAGAAGCTTTGAAGGAGCTGCCTGAACCGCCTGCGAAGATGAACTGGATAAGGGTAGGAATTCCCTTCGTGGTCCTAATATTCTTGATCATGGCGGGACGGATATGGCCCCACTCAATTCCTACGCTGGGGTTGCCTTTCATGTTCGTTGTAGCATCTGTATTTGCGATTCTCCTCAGTCCCAAGAAGTTGGAGATTCTGAAAATAGCGACAAACACTATAAACACTTTGATCCCTCTTGTAGGAATCATGATAGTTGTGGGTATTTTGATACAGATAATGGCTTTGAGTGGCGCAAGAGGGTTGATCTCTCTGGCCGTAGTGACACTGCCTATGTGGGTTCTGTTTGCTGCACTCTGGCTAATATTGCCTGTTTCTGAAGGGTTGCTCCAATACGCGGTTGCACCGCTTCTCGGAGTTCCCCTTATACTTTTGTTCAACATGAAAGGTATGGACGCAATAATCGCTCTTTCTGCAATGGCAGTAATGTGGCCAGTGGGAGATATTCTTCCGCCTACTGCAGTTGTTGGAAGGGCAACGGTTATGGAGCTCAAGTTCAAGGGTCACTACTATAAGGATTTCTTGAAGACTTCGCTTGTTCCAATGGGGTTTATTCTGCTGATCACTACACTGTTCTTGATCTTCAGTAATGAACTTTCCTTCTTGGTTGGCGGGTGATGTCATGGCCGAAAGGAAGTGTTGTTAATGGCTGTTCTTTATACAATAATCAGTGTCTGTTACTACTTGATAATCGCTTTTGTAGTTTTCGTTATAGCTAGAAACCTGATCAAGACCAAGAGTTTTCAGGAGGCAATCCTCTTTTCTGTCATGTTAATGCCATTCATCCTGCGAATCCTGAGAATCAAGTAGGGGGTGCTGGTATGACTGACAGAAACCTGATGATTGTCAAAATAGTTTCAACTGCATTGGTCGGGATTGCCCTTATTATTGCGGGGATCGAGTTCTACAACCACAGAAACTTCCAGGAGCCAGTTGTAATTGGACCGGGGGTAACCAATGTGAAGACTCTTGGTGACTATTTTGCGCCCTTGAAAGGCACCATAAACGACACCAATATCTACATAATCGATAGTGGTGTACCCGGGGGAACGGCACTGGTGATTGGTAGATCTCATCCAGAGGAACCAGCGACAAATCTGGCAGCTCAGATATTCGTCGAGAACGCCATACCAAGCAAGGGAAGGCTGATCGTAGCCATAACTGCAAACCAGAGTGCGTCGCGAGTTACCAGACCGGGGGACGCTTATCCCATGTACTATACCATTGAGACACCCTGGGGAGAGAGCAAATACCGAATGGGAGACAGATGGACAAGCCCTCTCGATTCGTGGCCGGATCCCGAGACCTACGTCCACTATCCAAGTGGTCAGCTTCTTGCCTACATGGACATTCGTAACTTCAACAGAACATGGCCAGGCAGGGAGAACGGAATGATCACAGAACAGACTAACTACGCTTTCATGAATCTTATAAGGGAAGAAGGAGTTGACGTTTTCATCGACTTACATGAGGCCGAGCTTGAGTACCCTGTCATAAGCACAATAGTTGCTCATCAGAAGGCCGCAGACATAGCGGGGCTGGCTTCCATGATTCTCACTTCTTCGGAATTCAGGATCGGGATGGAGTTCTCTCCTCCTAGCCTTCACGGACTCTCTCATAGAGAAGTGGGGGATCATTCGGACGCGATATCTCTTCTGTTCGAGACTCCCGAGCCTTTCCTGGACAGGGTTAGGGGAATCACGGATGAGGCGCTTCTGTTAACAGGTAAGGATGAATTTGTTATGACAGCCGGAAAGTACGGTCTGCTTTACGAGAAGATAGACGAGAAAGGTTGGCCAATCGATGTGAGAGTCGGCAGACACTGCTCCACGACTCTCATGGTTCTCGAGCTATGGAGCGATTTCAATCCAGGAAAGGAGGTACTTGTTGGAGGAGTTCCGAGATACGACGAGGTAGTTAGTAACGGTACCGGCTTCTATTTCCAGGATCCATCTAAAGCAAGTGCAAGTAAGATTTACTATGAATGACCGGTAAGAATATTGAATTATTCTGAGCTTTTTTCCTCAAAAGGGAGGGGTTTTTAGGTGAAAAAGGTACTTGTGTTATTTGTTATTGCGATTGTGTTTTTCTACACCGGTTTGATTGCCTGTACTGACATCGGAGTTGGCAAACTCGCGACTGTTGACGGATCAGCAATATCCGCTCAGTCTGTTGACGGATCGTATGATTCCCGACTGATTATACACCCGGCTGCGGATCACGAACCGGGAAGCATGACGCCCGTCTGGGAATGGATAGTCTATGCTGACAGAAGACCGTTGGTTCAGCTGGGTGAGATACCCCAGGTGGAACATACGTATTCATGGATCCAGACTTCTTATCCGTTCTCCAACGAAAAGGGTTTGCTGATGGGCGAGACAACACAAGGTGGAGCAAGGGAGACAGCAAACAGCGCTGACGCCATCATGACAATTGAGCAGCTTCAGGCCTTCGCTCTTCAGAGATGTACGACAGCAAGAGAGGCTATCGAGCTTATGGGTTCTCTGGCAGTCGAATACGGTTACAGAGAATCTTGCTCCCGCGGCGAGGGTCTTACAATTGCTGACGGCGAGGAAGTTTGGTGGTTTGAGATCTACGGAGTAGGACCGCTTTGGAAGCCGGGTGACGGCCCCGGAGCGATATGGGCGGCACAACGGGTTCCTGACGACCACATGATGGTAAATGGAAATGCGAGTATTATTGGCGAGATCGATCTCGAGACGAATCTTCCTCCCGGAGTTTCCGCAGACGACTTCATGATTTGCGAAAACTATCTTCAGAGCACAATCGAACTCGGTCTCTGGCAGGAAGGCCAGGAAGGACCATTCATATGGAAGAAAGTAATTGGTACAATTGGTACGTGGAACCCGAGGTTATGGAGAGTGTTCTCAATGTTCCAGCCATCTGGAAACTGGGAGTACGGTGGGGACACTTCTCAGTACCCATTCTCCTTCAGGCCGGATCGATTGGTTTCGGTTTACGACATTATCGAGCTTTATCGAGATGTTATGGACGACACCCCCGGTAGCCAGCTTGCCCAAGAGGCATGGTTCTACACGGATAGAAACGGTAATCGGGTTCTTAGCCCTCTAGCAACGCCTCAGCCGGGAACAGACATTAGAAATCTGCTCGGTCTCCCATCAACTCCAAGGTTGATAGGTGTTCAGAGTACCAGCTGTTACTTCATCAACCAGACTAGAAGCTGGCTACCGCCTGAAATCGGTGCAGTATCTTGGTTTGGACTTGGAAACGGCCACAAGGCCACAGTCGTTCCGATATACGCCGGTATCACAAGAGTTCCGGAGTCCTGGGCGACAGTAAACAGAGGAATCGCAAAGATCGACAGAGACGCAGCTTTCTGGGCATTCTACACCGTCGACAGACTCTCCAACCAGAGATACGGAGACATGATGCCGAGAATCGACGCGGTGAGGATTCCGTTACAGCAGAAAATGTACGATATGCAGCCCGCAATAGAAGAGACGGCCCTGAAGCTTTACGAAATCGATAGAGATATGGCTGTCGAGTTCTTGACAACATACACGAACTCTCTAATGATTGAAGTTGAGAGAGCGTACTGGGACCTTGCAGATACTTTGATATTGAGACTTCCTTAAGTGTGAGTTTCTTTGTTTTAATTCGGGTCGGTCTATGACCGACCCCCATTTTGTGAAAGGGGAGTGAAAGAATTGCGACGTGTACTTATTGTTTTGTTAGTGCTTTTTGTTGGATTTGGCGTAACCGCAATGGCATGCACCTCTATCCTGGTAGGAAAGGATGCATCGGTTGACGGTTCAACGATGACCACACACACCTGTGACGGCAGCTACGATGCCAGAATTCAGATTATTCCCGGTGGAGTACATGAAGAGGGCGAGACCGTAAGCATTTACAAGGGTCTCTGTCAGGCGGGTATTCCCGGAAGGACTGTATCTTACGTGGGAGAAATACCTCAGGCACCGGTAACCTACACCTACTTCCACATAGGATATCCATTCATGAACGAAAACCAGGTAATAATGGGAGAAACAACATGGAGTGGTGAGAGAGCGCTTAGAAACTCTCAGGGATGGATGACAATCGAGCAGTTGCAGGTTCTCGGTCTTCAGAGAGCCACTACGGCGAGGGAAGCTATACAGGTAATGGGAGAACTAGCCGAGAAGTACGGATATGGCGATGGCGGCGAAGGACTAACAATTATCGACGGAGAAGAGGCATGGCTCTTTGAGATCTGTGGTCCTGGACCCTTCTGGTCTCCTGGGAGCGAAGAACCCGGAGCGGTATGGGTTGCACAGAGAATTCCGGACGATCATGTTCTCGTTCACGCCAACAGATCGAGGATTGGAGAAATCGATCTTGAGAACACCGACTACTTCATGGCCTCTCCAAATGTCTACTCAACCGCTATCGATCTAGGACTGTGGGACGGAGAAGGGACTTTCCTCTTCTATGCAGCCTATGGGCCGAAGGATGCATTCTATAACACAAGACGAGAGTGGAGAGTACTGGATCTTCTAGCCCCATCACTTGAGCTTGATCCCTGGGCAGAGAGATACCCTCTGTCTGTGAAGCCAGATANNAGCCAGTGTCTGTTCATGACCTTATGATGATAAAGAGAGACCATTATGAAGGAACAGAATTCGATCTCACGGTTGGACTCGCTGCAGGACCTTTCGGAAATCCCAACAGATACGCAACGGCTTCTAATCAGAGGCCGGAAGGTGTCAACTACGATGGTTGGGAAAGAGCAATCTCCATGTTCAGGTGTTCTTATGTAATCGTTGGACAGGCAAGAAACTGGATGCCTGCTGAAATCGGTGGACTGGTATGGTTTGGCGAAGATGCGCCTCATTCAACTGTATACATTCCCTTCTACGCTGGCGCTACCAGTGTTCCCGAGTCATTCAGTCAGGGAGCAAGGGATTTCTTCGACAGAAGCTCTGCATGGTGGGCATTCAACCACGTATCTAACCTAGCCGATCTGAGATACAATGTCGCAATAGAGATTATCAAAGAGGAATACACGAAGTTTGAAACTGAGTTCCTCACGAATCAGCCACTGATCGAAAAGGTTGCGCTCGAACTTTACAAGAGCAGTCCAGAAGCAGCGATTGATTTCATCACGAACTACAGCAACGGTCTTGCTAATAGAGTTGTGGATAGATGGTGGAAACTCGCTGATGAACTGATCTACACATTGAACGACGGTTATGTGAATGGTTCTACTGCAGGGTACCCAACCTGGTGGCTCGAAGCTGTAGGTTATGGAGATACAACCAGAAGATAGTACTATTGTTCTATCGAAGGGCGGAGTAATCTTCGCCCTTCTTTTCTTGAAGCGTTCTTGATATCGTATGACTATAGACTCATTTGAAGTCGATTTCTCGCTTCTTAAGCCGCGACTGTGGTTCCATGTGGGACATGTCAATAAGTTGATGCAAGTGTTTAATGAGCCAGGAAGTCTTTTTGAAAGGGAATCTCACTCATGGAGTCAGAAACTAGAGCTTTTTCCTCCTATTTAAAACTTGTGTATCGATTGGAGCAAGCGGGCAAAATGGCATAAGGCTTTGCTATAATGATTATAAGAAAGTTTTACAACCTAACTTAATGAGTTTTCCGTTCTTGGACTGATTATTATTTATTTTGGGGATGGCACTTTTGAAAATTGCTACGGTTATGCTGATTCTTTTCGCTGGTTCAATTCTTTGCTCTCTGACAGTCGAACCTTTGCCCGTTATTGAAGATCCTCTGTTAATGACAGTTTGGGGCGAGAGCATAGAACTTCAGAATATAATTTATTTTTGTGACAGTCTTCAGATTGCTCGTGACTATTCGCGGTTTGCGACAGTCGAAGATCTCGCTTCTGGTGCTGGATACAGGATTGGGAGAGAGCTACCCGACGAATTTTTCCATCCATTCTACGTTACCGGAACTCCATATCGTACTCTTGTTGTCATTGTTGGAGGCGCTGAACGGGGATCAGCAGAAGATATCATTAGAATTGAGATGCTTGCCTCTTCAGTGAAGAGCTCTGGAGGAAAGGTTCTAGCAATAGACATCGATGTTGAAGGGACTGGAGACGATCCCGTAAAGGAAGAGTTCGTCCGAACAATCGTTCCGTTTCTAGATGTCCTTATAGTAGCCGAGAGCCCCACTGATCAATACTTGCCATATCTGAAAAGTGATACCCCTATATTGGTGGAGCTGCCAGTTGTTGTAGATCTCGTTTCAATCTTTGAAAGGGATTTCGGCGGCGGCAGGTGCTGTGACTAACAGGAGGATTAATGAAGAGAGTATTTTTGTTAGCCGTTATTATGTTAAGCGTACTTACATTTTCAGAGATTAGTGTTGAGTATTCGATTGCCTACGGAGGAGAAGGCGATGACGTTGCAAACGATCTGGTTTTGCTCAAAGACGGAAGTATTCTGATTGCAGGATATACAACTTCGACTACCGGAGATCTCGGGGCTTCAAAAGGGGAAGAGGATTTTCTCGTAGTGAAAATGGACGGCTCTTTTGAAGTGTTGTGGTCTAGAACTTTCGGTGGTAGTGATTCTGATGTTGCAGAAGCGATAGCTGAGACAAGAGACGGCGGCTTCATCGTTGTTGGCATGACAGAATCATCAGACGGCGATGTTTCCGTGAGTAACAAGCTTGGAGATTTCTGGATAATCAAGCTTTCCTCGGAAGGTGAACTACTCTGGGAGAAGACATTCGGGGGAAGTGGCCAGGACCATGCTTACGATGTTGTTGAGAGGCCCTCGGGAGATGTGGTCGTTGCAGGCTACACGAGATCGGTAGATGGAGATGTTCGAGGACATGTATGGGGAGAAGATTTCTGGATAATTGAGATCGCTTCTACAGGAGAGCTTCTGAAGCAGTGGACAATAGATGGAGAAAACAACAACGAAGATCTTGCTCGAAAGCTAACGATTACTGACATAGGCGAGATACTGGCTGTAGGCTATACGGCCTACAAAGACGTAGGAATTAGCTGTAATTACGTTAACGAACAGGCTGCACTTGCGGTCATCGATAATGAAGGAGTCCTTTCTTCCTATAAGAGTTACGGTGGTATGTATCTCGAAGATGGTTACGATGTGATGATTTTTGAGGACACAATCATTATTGTCGGTGAACAGGATGCTGGAGTATCTATGTTTTCCAGCGGACTCGGAGGGAAAGACTTCTACGTTGTAACAGTAGACAGAGCTGGGCAAGAAATCTGGGCGAAGAATTATGGAGGAACCTTTACAGATATTGCGCGTGTGGTTCAGCGATTCGGGAACGGACACTTTCTAGTTGCAGGTCACACAACTTCACAGAACGTTGACGTCAAAGATCCTCTAGGTATGAACGATGGGTGGATAATTGTAATAAAGGAAAACGGTGAGCTTGTCGAATCATTATCGGTAGGTGGATCGGCAGATGATCTAATTCTTTCGGGTGTCAGTTCAGATGAAAAGCATATTTTCTGTGGTTATTCAACATCATCTGACGGAGACGTAGAAAGCAACAACGGCGGAAAAGATATCTGGTTGATTTCGTTAGGGAAATAGATGAGGTCTAGCGACCTTAAACTGGGGTATATCCCCAATAAAATCTAGTTGGGAGGGGTTTCATTTGCGTAAGATCCTATTGGTCCTGATTGTGGCTGCTGCAATAGTCAGTATTGGCCTTGCATGTACCACGATCATCGTTACTAAGGGTGCGTCTGTTGACGGTTCAGTAATGACGAGCCATTCAGCTGACTGCGGCCTCTGTGATTTCAGGTACGTCTATGTTCCACCCGCAGATTATGAAGCGGGAGCAAAGAGAGCAGTATATCCTTTCATCGAGCCATATCCACGTTATGTCGGTGCAGATATGGGTCCGACCTACAACGATCCAGACCTTCCGGCAACAGAGCCTCTGGGTTACATCGATCAGGTCGAGCACACATTTGGCTACTTTGATGCAGTTTATGGCGTAATCAATGAACATCAGCTGGCAATCGGTGAATGTACATGTTCTGCGAAGGTCTATGCGCAGCCAAGTGCAGATTGTATTTTCGATGTTGCTGCTCTTTCGAGAGTTGCAATGGAGAGAACTACCACAGCCCGAGAAGCAATAGAACTCATGGGTGCACTTGCCGTTGAGTACGGTTACTACGGTTGGGGAGAAACACTGACAGTAACAGACCCAAACGAAGCCTGGGTCTTCGAAATCTGTGCATCGCCAGACAAGAAGAGTGCACTTTGGGCGGCAAAGAAGGTTCCAGATGGAACAGTCTTCGTAGAATCGAATATGTTCAGGATAAGAGAACTCGATCCTGAAAGCCCTGACAATATGTTCTCGCCGAATCTTATCGATGTTGCAACAGAAGCCGGCTGGTACGATCCCAGCACAGGCCCTATCGACTGGATGGCAACTGTTAGTACAGGAGAATACTCCTATCCTTACTACAGTCTGAGAAGAACATGGAGAGTTCTCGACAGAGTCTCCCCATCTCTTGGACTTTCTCCCTGGGTAGAAGACAGTTTTACAAAAGACTACCCATTCTCTATCGTACCTGACAAGAAACTGTCGGTTGCAGATGTTATTGATCTCTTCAGAGATCACTACGAAGGAACAGAATTCGATCTTACTGAAGGGCTTGCAGCAGGCCCATTCGGCAATCCTAATCGCTATGCCGGTTCCAGTAAGCTAGTAAAGGGAAGCTGGGAAAGAGCCCTTTCTATCTTCAGATGTGAATACGTTTTCGTTTCTCAGGTTAGAGACTGGCTTCCTGATCCTGTCGGTGGAGTAGTATGGTGGGGAGCAGCTGCACCTCACGA
>NZ_DJHG01000031.1:0-16862 GCF_002432955.1 Mesotoga sp. UBA5825
CAACACGCGGGGTTCGGGTCTGGAGTCTGGGGTCTGGCTAGCAGAAATGGTTGACCAATTCAAGACTATTAGTGCTAGTGAGGCAGTGTTCCCGGGATCTGTGCTTTTGATCCTATCGAAGGACGGGCCCATGATCCGGGACGAAGGACCAAGGACGTCTCCTCACAGCTTATAGCGTCACTTAGCAAGCGCCCAGCGATTCTTATGGAGCCTGTCAGTCCCTATCTTCGTGCTGCCTGCAGGGACGCTTTCAAGAGCAGAACCCGTGCAGAACCATTACGGGATGACCCTAAACAGGTGCGTTTCAGGGCAGGCTCAACATGATGATGACAGTTTTTTCTTGCTTTCCGTCATTCTGACATGCATCTGGTCAGAATCTCGATCTTTGAAACAGTTGCAAGTGACAAGTTGCGAGTTGCAGTGTGCCAGAGCAAAAGCCAATAAAATCTATAAGTCTCTTGAAATGCTCTCTTCTCGGTGGACGGCGGACCGTTGACGGACAACGTTGTCTTCGTCAGCTATCAGCGGTTCTTTCCCCGGCCCATCGCATAGACGGCTGCGCCGATAATCCCTGCGTCATTTCCCGAAAGCGACAGAACTACGTCATCAGGTGTGTACAGGGATGATCCGGAGAGTGATGCAAGTTCTTCTCTCAGGCTCTCCAGGAAGCGGCTACCGAGCTCGCATACTCCGCCTCCAACAACTACTATATCTGGATCAAAACTGAGGAAAACCGAATCAATCATTATCGCAAGATCTGCTGCAACTGTATTGACGGCCATTTCAACCACCGGATTCCCATTCAGATACTGTTCAATGAGTGTTGCTCTTGTCATCTCGTGGCCTGCAGCGGCAGCTGCAAGGCTGTGAATGAGTCGCATAGAGACATACTCCTCGGCACACCCGGCCTTGCCGCAGTTACAAGGCTTTCCGCCGGGATGTAGAACGACGTGTCCGAATTCCCCTGCTTCGCCCCTTTTTCCAGGAAGGGGCTTACCGTTAATGATTACTCCGCCGCCAAGACCGGTGCCCACCGTCAACATGACAAGTGTTTCTTTGTGAGGATAGTTGCAGAACCATTCACCGAGAGCGGCGGCATTTGCATCGTTCAGAACGGCGGTGTGGACGCCCGTCTTCTCCTCAATCAAACTCTTAAGCGGTATCCCCGTCCAGTTCGGAAGGTTTGCCGTTGCAAGGCTGACGCATTCGGTTATCGGGTCGACCCTGCCGGCGGTTCCTATGCCGATTGCATCAAGTTTATTAGAGGTCAGTTCTTCCTGAACTATCTCCATGAGCTGTTCTTTGAGGTCAAGAGATGTCGCGTAGAGCCTTTTTCCGGAAAGAGCGCCACTTGAATCGACTACCCCCGTCTTGATCATCGTACCACCGATGTCTATACCTAATGCAAACATTCAAACACCCCGCTGCCAGACTCAGCCGCTTCAGTCTTCGCGAATTACTTCATGCTCACTTATGATGCTAATCTATAGGAACATCATTTTCCACTATTCAAAGCGAAAGAGATCACTGGTCCTGTTTGTAATAATCCATGCCCAGCACGTAAGTTTTCCCATCGTGAGTTGCAGATGTCACATACGCGCTCTTGAATGTGGCCGGTCCACCGTCAGGCAATGGCCAGTAGAAGTCCAGCCAGCCGCCTCCCTGATTCAGGGCGATTTCGAAGATCCTGACTTCATGTACAGCCCGTTCTTACCCTTTAGAGAGATCAGGTTCTTCCCTTCAAAGACCGTCGGGTTTCCTGCGTTGACAAGGTTTGTCTCGCTGTCGTTGTAGACGAAGATGTATTCCTCGCCAATAAAGAACTCACCGTCTCTATCGTAGAAGAGCGGGAAGACACTGGTTCCATTTTCTTCGATCGGCCTGGCCGCCTTCTCGACTATTTCCTGGATTTCGAGCCTCTTCTCTTCTTCGTTCATACCAATCGCAACCGTTAGAGTCAAGAGTACAACAAAAAGAACTGCAAACAGACGCTTCAAAGTCTTACCACCTTGTTTCTTTTGTTACTTCAATAGACTCTTTCTTGAGAACCTATGGTTCCTTCATCATGAACATCTACAGAGAGGATTCAAAATCCGCAACTATTGCATTTGAAGCAGCTTCGGAATTACTACGCTTCAGCAAAGCAAATGGAACGATCTAGTTCCGGGACTTGAACCCCTCTTTCTTCCACTCCTCGAGATAACTTGTGAATCTCTTTGTTATCAACTGAGGTCTGGTGATCACACTGCCCACAGTAACCGAAAAGGCCCCGGCCTCAAGGGCCTTCACAACCTGTTCCGGCTCCCAGTAATTGCCCTCCGCAATCACCGGAATGTCGAACTCTTCGGTCAGCGCTTCTACCAGCCGGATATCAGGCTTTGGTCTCTCGAGTGTCTCATCTGTGTATCCCGAAAGCGTGGTAGCGAGAAAATCGGGCTTGAGACGGGATACTTCCCTCGCATCAGCAACGCCTGATATATCTGCCATTATGAGCCTTTTGGGGAACTCCTCTCTTATTGCGGCAAATATCGAATCGAGGGGTTCCGGTCTCCTTCTAAGGGTGCAGTCTATAGCGACAACGTCGGCTCCTGCTCTCAAAACTGAAAGAGCGTCTTGAGAAGTCGGCGTTATGTAAACCGGGTAACCCTCCATGTTTTGTTTGATCAGGCCGATTACCGGTATGTCGAAGGCGGCCTTTATGTCTTCAATGTCCTGTGTTCCGTTTGCTCTTATCGCAGCTGCCCCTCCCATGATGGCGGCCCTGGCCATCAAAACCATTATTCCCCGGCCGTGGAGAGGCTCGTCCTCAAGAGCCTGACATGAAACGATTATTCTCTTCTCTATCTTCTTAAGAAGTTCTGAACGCAATTCAGCCACCTCTTGTTTTGCCTTTCTGCACACTCATCATTATATACATCATCTTCTTTGGAAGTCTATCATCTGGTTCTCAGCTACGGAATCAGTCATCATCATAAAGTAGACCATACTGTATGCACTTCTACGCTCTTGATCTTAGTCCCTGCTTGGACATCGGGGAGTGGGTTCTTGCGAAAATATGCACTGATCGGTTCCGTNNGTTCTTCGTTCTTGGTGAAGTTCATAATTCAAGAGTCTGAAGATCCTGACCGGTATCATGTCAGAAGTGAGTGAAAAAAGCGGATGACAAAGTGAGTGGATTTATGGGCATGCTTCAACGGCAAGACGCGTTACCAGCTACTCGTTCTCAGTAGCATCAGAAAATTGTGAATGGGTCACAGTCGGTTCTTTCCGCCAAACCCCAGACCCTACACTCAGTACCCACCGGGACAATGCTATTGGAGCTGCTTTCTCTCCTCACTCTTGCTAGTCTCGAATATGGTTTTTCTCGAAGCGGAGCTCTCCCCATCGATCTCTCTAGATCTTCCGCTCGTTCCTTCAGAGGTGCACCCCTTACGCCATTGCGTGGACCTCTCTCAAGGGAGGACTTAAGATCAGGATCATCAGGAGCCATATACAGCACATTTTGTCAGGGGAAAAGGAGTATCATATGACTTCTCATTAACTCCCTGACTTACGGGTAATTTTCAGCTCTCGGCACAACCGAAAGACCCAGTTCAAAGGATCTGTGCCAGGGAAAGAAGAGCCTGTCGATCTCGAATTCTATTCCCAGTGCCTTTCTAACTGGAGGGATATAGGAATCCAGCTCTCTTCTTACGAATTCTTCGGCCCATGGTTCGACAGGGATAACGGTCCACGGCTTTGCCCCTCTCTTTTCAGCCTCAATCAGCAGTTCTTTCCGGATATTTGACTGGAAGGCCCAGTGTTCCAGAAAGAAGATCGCCTGCAGCCTTTTGAGCAGTGATTGATCAAGATTCAGCAGGCCCTTCCTACCAAGAAGTTGAACAATCGAATGGGCACAGACCGTTCCGAGAGTATTTCCGGCCGTATTCCAGGCCGAATAGTTCGTCTCCAGCCAGTTGAGTTTCCGTCTCTTCAGAAGCTCTTCTACAAGATAGTTGTCAGCGCCGTTTGTATACTTCACATCGGCTATTCCTATTATCTTACCATCGGCTTTTTCGATTTCCTGAAAGAACCTGTCGTACGAACTCGAGTCTTCAAATGCGGAGAGCTGTTGAGAACTATCCAGACCGACTTCTGGATTGTTCGCCAGAAGCAGAATCTCTCCTCCCCTCTCGAACACCCTCCCTCCGGCCGCCTCTATGTGATTGCGAATACCTTCACAGAGCGGCGAGCCTTCATAGGGCGGAATGAATTCCTTATAGTCAGGAGAAGAGTAGCGGACCTCAAAGGCAGGGATTTCTCCCAACGATTCACAGAGGACTCTGGCGAGAAGGCTGAGTGTCGCCTCGTCCGCTCCTGCGTGAATTGAGACCTTCGAGTTGATACCGAGAGAGTCGACTTTGGCCCGGTGAATCTCGCTCTCTGCAAGCGATATGCTCTCCTTGCTGTTGTCGTCGAGAACGAGATTCAGGAAGTCAATTATGCCTCTGTCTACCAGTTCTATTACTGAAGAGACCAGCTTGCGGTTTCTTATACGTCTCATCAGATAATCCGTTACGAAGTGAGTCGGGATCTTTTTAAGCTTTTCGATCACCGAGCGGTAAACCCTCTCGCCTCTAAAGCTCCTTGCGAGGAGCCTCGAGAGGTCGTAGACGTCCAGCCCGAAGTACTGCCAGTAGTCCGGTTCCTCCTCGGCCGAATTGTAGAATGGAGTCCTCGTGACTGTTGTCGTCGCGTAGATCTTCACGTCCAGTTTTTTCAGCTCCTCCAGCAGGCCGAGTCTTTCAAAGAGGGTGTCCAGAGTATCCAGGCTCAGTCGCGATGGTATGAGCCCGCCGTGGACGAGCATGTCGACAGAAATGACCAGGTAATCACCCGGCAGGACAGTCTCTTCAAGCCATTTCAACAACCGGCGAATATCTGGGGGCGTTTTCTTTGCCCCCAGATAGGATTTCGGCGGAGTAACTACGTTTATGTTTGCGGCTCGCGCCAGTAGAAGGAAATAGTCTCTCGTGCAGAATCGCTCATCTACAGGGAGAAAGACAATTCTATTTGCGAACATATACTATTCCATTGCCCAGACCGTAGCCTCAGCAAGCATAGTCCATGCGGCACCTCTTGGCCTGATCTCGATCTTCACATATCTCGCAAGTACGGGTTCAGAAGGTGACCAGTGTATCTCGTTTATGAATTCATTCTGTGGCGGGNNGTCCGATGGACTTCGGTTCGAGTAGATCGATAATTATCGTCGGGTTGATTGCGGGATTGTCGAAGCCGATCATGTCGGCCCAAGAGTATCTCGCAAAACCGTCGGTAACCTTAACTGAATCGGTATCGGGGTAGGCGTCCGAAGGAAGCGGAATCAGCATGTACGGTTTGCCGACAGATACGGTAGCCGCGTAAGTCAGATCCAACAATCCCCCGACCACAGCATCCAGTTCTTCGGGGAGCGCTCCGTCACCAACGACAACCTCGGCGATCATTGTCCAGGCATCTCCGCCGGGAACGATCTCGATCTTTACGTATCTTCCGTAGCCAACGAATTCCTCGCTAGCCCAGTAGAGCGTGGCGATTGTGTCGTTGGCAACCGGCGCCTCGGCGTAGGTTATCCCCATGCCCAGATCCTCATACAGTTCCCCGTCTTCGGAGATCGACACTATGAAATACTCCGGCATATTGACGGCCGACGGAGCGGAGTACATAACCTTTAGAGCAACGTAAGATACCTCTTCGTAAATGTCCCCGAGATCGACAACTATCGTTGGATTTGCAGCGGGATTCTCCCACCCGACCATATCGCCCCAGCTGAAGCTGAAGCTTCCATCGGTCAGTTTGCTTCCGGGGTCGGCGTAATTTGGATTCGGCCCGGGACTGAGCGTATATGTCTTTCCGGCCGCAACGTTGAACTCACCTGCAAGTACGAGAGACGCCACCAGTAATGCTAGTAGAACTACTATTCCCTTTTTCAACATTCCAGATCCCTCCTTATTTAAGGTACTCTATGATTTGATGCCTCCAACCTGTATCCCTTGAATAAACGTCTTTTGAGCAAGGAAGAAGAGAACGATTATGGGTAGAGTCATTAACACAGAACCGCCCATGAGTTGCGGCCAGGCAGTGGTTCGAGATGTCGACAGCTGCTGAAGACCAATCGAGAGTGTGTACATTCGATCGTCGTTCAGATAGATGAGAGGATTCAGAAAATCCGTCCATGTCCAAATAAAAATGAACAGCGCAGAAGTCGCCAGAGCCGGTTTTGACAGGGGAAGATACACCTTAAGAAAGATCCTCCACTCGTTAGCACCGTCAAGTTTGGCCGCGTCAGAATACTCCCTCGGAACGGTATCGAAAAACTGCTTCAGAAGGAATATCGAAAAGGCGCCTCCAAAAAAAGTAGGCACTATTAGTGGCAAGAAGGTGCCGACCCAGCCTAGTCTGTTGAAGAGAACGAACTGGGGTATCATCGTGACCTGCGGCGGAATCATGAGCGTGACCAGCAGAATCCTGAAGAGGATCTTCTTCCCGGGTATCCTGAAGTATGAGAAGCCAAAGGCCACAATCGAGGACGAAAGCATGAAGCCAAGCAAAGTCATTCCTGTGACAAATACCGTGTTGAGGGTGTATCTCAAGAAGGGGAGCTCCGTGAGCAGCTCGGCATAGTTTGACCACAGAACCTCGGAAGGCCACCAGACAGGCGGAAAGGCGAAAACATCGTCATAGGACTTCAGAGATGTCGAAAACATCCAGAAGAAAGGGATAATGAAAAATACGGCGCCTGCAATAAGCAAGAGATATATCCAGACTTTGTTCAGAGTCTTTTTCTTCATGGCTTATCTACTCCCCCGAAGTACCCGTACTTTCCAAAGAACTTGAACACGAAGAATATCGCGACCGAAGTCATTACGAGGAGGATCCAGGCCATCGCGCTCGCGTAACCCATCTTATAGAACTGAAAGCCGTTTTTATAGATCGACAGAGCATAGACAAGCGTCGAGTTCTCCGGTCCGCCAGCCGTCATTATGAAAACGCTCGTGAACGACTGGAAGGAGTTTATTATACCCATGACCACATTGAAGAGTATCACGGGACTGAGCATTGGAAGCGTAATCTTCGTGAATGCCGCTATTCTACCAGCGCCATCCAGTTCGGCCGCTTCGTAAAGCTCCGAAGGGATATTCTGAAGGCCTGCGAGGTAGATTACCATCGCTCCGCCCACGCCCCAAATGCTCGTGAGAATCAAGGCCGGTTTCGACCATAGCGGATCGGTCAGCCAACCCGGAGTGGGGAGTCCGATCCTCTCAAGAAGCAGGTTGACCGGCCCGAACTGGGGATTGAGAAACCACTTCCACAGAAGGGCCGTCGCGACTGCGGGAACTATGCTCGGCAGAAAGTACAGAGTTCTGAATATCGCAAGGAATCTGACCTTGGTGTTCAATAGAAGAGCTACCAGTATACTCAGAATCTGCGCCAACGGGATGCCAATTATTGCGAGATACAGAGTGTTATATATGGACTTCCAGAAGAGCGAGTCCCTGAATAGCTGAACGTAGTTGTCAAGTCCTGCCCAGCGCGGCGATGACAGACCGCTGTAATACGTGAAGCTGAAATACAGTGAAGCGATTATCGGGTATGCGGTAAAAACCGCCAGCCCGATCAGCCATGGAGATAGAAAGAGCAGCCCCATACGGGCCTCTCTAGCCCTTGACTTTGCCGCTTTTCTCATACTTTACCTGTACCTCTCCAGTTCCCTTATGACTGCTTGCTGAACATCGTTCAATGCCTGTTCGGCAGTCTTCGCTCCACTCTGAACGTACTGCAGCGCCTGATTCAGCTCCTCCATGTAGTACAGTCCGATCGGAAGCGTGGGGAAGAAATATACGTAACCGTCGGTCAGCATATCGATATATATCTCCATGTTAGGCAGCATCTTCGACTGGAAGAGAGGATCGTCGATCGCTTCAACCCGGGGAGGTATGTTCGACAATTCAGCTGCAAATCTTGCGGCCTGACTGGAATCGGTCAACCAATTCAGAAACTTAAAGGATTCGTCGGGATGCTTCGACCCTTTTGGGATAGCCCAGAAGGAGCCGTTCAGATAGGCGACCTTCTCTCTGCCGCCCTCAGGAGCAGGGAAGGGAGAGACTCCGTACTCGAAATCGCTCTTAGCAAACTGCTTTATGAAAAGCAGCTCCCACTGCCCGGCCTCCTGGATCGCCAGCTGTCCCCGGTAGAAGGGATTGTAAGGGCTTGCCATCTCTCCCCAGGTTGCCTGGAAGACCCTGATCTTCTGTAGATCGAACTTCTTGTAGTACGAGGCCACCCACTCGAGCGCCGCGACGTTGCCGGGATGGTCGGCCGTTATCTCCTCTGTTTCGGGATTCCAAAGCTGGCCCCCGAACACGTAGAAATAGATGTGACTTATGTTTGGCAGAAAGCCAAGCCTCCGGATATTCCCTCTCGTATCCTGTCTGAAAAGCAGTTCGGCATACTCGTCCAGCTCTTTGATATTCTCCGGCGGTCTGTCCGGATCAACGCCAACTTCTTCGAAAAGAGCCTTATTCCACATGAAGGCGTAGGCATTGAGCGTTGTCGGAAGGCCGTACTTCGTTCCCCTGTACGCTCCGTAAGACCAGACTCCGGGAAGGTAGTCCGACTCGTCGATACCTGCGGAGTCGAGATAGTCGTTAAGAGGAATAAGCGCGCCACTCTCGCCTAGCGGTACTACCATCCAGTCCCAGATGGTCACTACGTCAGGCGTTGAAGAACCCGCAAGAGCGGTGTTTATTTTCTCACCCTGACCTATCGGAACAAATACCGGCCTAACAACTATTTCATTCTGGCTCGCGTTGAATTCATCTACGAGAGCGAGGAGGGCCTTTCCTTCATCTCCTCCCCAGGCATACCAGAAGGCCAGCTCCGTCTTGGCGAGAGCAAATATTGAAAGAACCAGCAAAACGGCAACAACAACTATCTTCTTCATGATCAATCCCCCAATCCTATGTATTCTTTGTAGGCCTCATAAAGCTCTTCGGCTTTCCCTCCAAGCCTTGGAGTCATGTAGTGCGGGAAATCGAATATGATCACCTTCTCAGTGAAAGGAGACTGCATCTTAAGTTGATCTATCACCCTATCGATGTCGGCAGGAACGGCCTGCCAGCTACCCGCATCTACCGGCCAGCCGTGAATCTGATTGAAGACCTCGACGTTGACCCAGAACTCCACTCCGTGCTTGTCCATGACGGGTTTGAGAGCCTCTATTACACCCGCAGACTCGGCCACAGTCGTTCTTCTCGTTCCGACACCGTCCTGCATCGCTATGATGTCCACCTTCGCTTCGCTAAGCACATAGTCCCACCATTCGGCATACGCTTCGCCATTCGGGTTGATTCCGAAGTATGGAGAGATCATCACCGGCTTTCTGGTGAGAAACTTCGCATAGGTCGCCATTGATTTCAGATAGGTTCTGATTCCGTCTTTCCTGCTCTGCGTGAGGAAATTCCTGTCGTCTATCTCCTCAGGAAGATACCAACCGGCCAGTGATTTATGGGAACCGTAAAGACCGAACAGCTCAGTCAAGATCCTTTGATTGTTGTTGGCCTGTTCTTTCGGATCGAACACTCCGGACCAGTAAGAAGGGTTCAAGGAAAGGCCGAGGAAGACTTTCATATCCAGAGCGTCGGCCGCTTTAAGGAGTTCGCCGAGTGTATCACTGACGGTTGCCTGCTTGTTTTCTTCCCATGTAACCTTCCCGGCAGCCATGAAGCCTTTGCCATCGTTTGAAATCGCCACTTCGAATCCCTTCTCAGGGATCTGAACACCGGATATTTCAGACCTCATGAACTTGACTGCCACAGAATCTATAGGGAGTATCTCTCCGAGATCGATCACTATCTCTATGGGCTTTTTTGGATACTGCCAGCCAACCATCGCTCCCCAGGCATAGTCGGCCACTCCGTCAGTCAGTTTTCCATCGGAAGGATAATTAGGACTAGCCTGCGGATCGACCGAATATGGTTTTCCGAGAGACATTACTTCTGCGCCCTTTTTGACTGTGATTTCGGGAATCATAGTCCATTCGGCACTTGAAGGTTCAATAACGATTCTCACGTACCTCGTCCTTGAAGAACCGCTCCAGACCAACTCGGCAATACTTTCGTCGGGAGAGATCTCGTCCGTCTTCATATACCTGGAGGGGTAATAAAACCTCTCCCCGTAAGCGCTGTACTGAATTATCACTGTGTCCATTCCGATCTCTTTCATAAGCGTGAGCTCATCATGCCACTGCTCTTCACCAAACTGGGAGAGCTGCCCGTCCAGCTGTATGAAAGCGCCCGTGATGTTTTTGACTTCGCCGGTGCCTGCAATAGCAGAAAGACTCAAAACCACCGATATAAATAAGATAGCAATCAGTTTCATATATTCAACCTCCTCTGAATTCTCATCACGTAATCAAACTACCAGAAACGATCGATTTCTCCAAAGTCAAGCAGGAGTCTATAGAAGCGTTCAGAAACGTCTACAAACAAAGGCATACAGGAAACCTTGAATAATTAGTAGAACTCCTGGAACAGGAACAAGGATGATCGATCTGCATTCTTCTGACAAGATTACCATTGATGAAACTCTGTGCCGTGTACCGGTTAAATCCAAATAGGAATTGTGAGCATATAGCTCTGCAAGAAACGGTCGATGTCGACTGCTCTATCTCAGTAATGGTGTTTACTACTTTTGGTGCCCACATTTTGCGGTCTACACTCTTGAGAGCGGATACCAATTGAAGCTACTTCCATTACAATCAATTAGTAGATGTCGGGGCTGGCTTTCGTACTGCTCTTGCACAACATCACGCTTGAGTCTGGCGATAATATGTCCGGTACCGCTATTACATTTATCAATGGTTATCCAGTTGACTCGGATTACACATGGCTTTCTGCTAGAGAGTAATGACAGGTTCAGTCCTGAGGACCGGCACTTTTTAATTCAGGTCGGGCCAAACGCCTACGGATTATAGATATTTCGGCAAAATGTATTATCACTAATTTGGTTTCTCGCGGATGATCTGATCCGATCAGCCAGGACCTGCTGATAACGGGATACCAATCACTGAAAGAATTGAAGGGGGTAACTATGCCGAGGCTAACACCTATAACATTATTAAAGCGCTGTGTAAGTTCCACTCTGGTTGTCCGCACAAAAACGAGCGTTCAGAATCTACCTTCTCTCATTGGAAAGTGCTATGGAGAGATTGCCGCCTATTTGGGCGAGATGGGGGAATCTCCCGCAGATATCCCATTTGTTGCTTATCACGATATGCAGAATCTCGACGTTGAGATAGGTTCCCCAGTTTCATCCGATCTGCCCGGAAAAGGTGACATCATTCAGAGCTGCATCCCCGAGGGGTTAAGCGTCTTTTCTGTCTACATGGGTCCATACAGCCAGATGGAGACGGTGTACAGCGAAATGGCCGAGTGGATTAGCAAGAATGGGTTCATTCCAACGGGGACAGTATACGAACACTATTACGACGGCCCTGATTTCCCCGAGAGCCAGTATCTGAAAAAAATAGTAATGCCCGTCAAGAAACCCGAATAGGCCTGGCATCTAGGAACCACTGAGCGCTGTAAAGAGCCAAGGCCCAGAGAAGAAGCGTCTGGGGACGCAAGGTTGGCTTCGCCAGGTCGTAATGCCCGGAGAAGCATCACTTCTGCATCTTGCAACTGATCTTTTGCTCTTACCGACCCCCTACCCGCTACCCCCTACCACGGCTCTATTTCAACAAAACCGTCTTCATGCTGAATGAATCCAGTATCGCGATAGTGACATCAAACTCCTCGTTGCCGAATTCGCTTTCAACAAATGGAGACTGCAGCGTGATCTCAAGCAGCTGAGTGTCGGCAGGTTTTTCGGCGGGCAGAAAGTCTACGGAATTTTGAACCACGAGTCTCAACGGGTCTTGGTTGCCAAAGAAGTAATCGATGAACGCCTTTCGCTCTTCCTCGGTAATACCATAAGTGTAGGTCGCAATCTGTCCTGCCGAGGTGTCTACAGGAACCCAACCGTAATTCGGCAGGTAGAACTCAGCCCAAAAATGAGAACCCAGCTGTCCGGAGAAAACCTGAAAGCCTCCCGGCGCCCTTGCAGGTATTCCGATGGATCTGCAGAGGGCTGAAAAGATCATCGACTGAGTACCGCAATCACCGTAACCGTGTTCGAAAGAGTAGAGGCTTTCCGGAATTCCGGCCGCCTCTATTGCAACGTGGGCCATAAAAGTGTATTTGATGTTTTCAACAACGTAGTAATATATCTTCTTTGCCTGGAGATAGGGATTTGTCTCATCACCTACGACGCTTCTGGCAAGCTCCTCGAACCTTTCATCGTAATAAATGCTTCCTTCAGACTTCGTGTATTCTCTGTAAAGCGAGCTTTCCTTGTCGTATTCGCCCACCTGATCGGGATCTATATCGAACTGCTGCTGATAGTGTGTGAAAGTAAATTGCACGGTTATGTCCAGATCTTCAACGAGATTTGAAAGATCGAATTCGAAAAGGACATAAGCTATATCACCGGAAGTTCTGGGAAGGCCGACCACCGCTTCCTTCGGGGTCACCTCAAGTACAGAGATATTCTCTTGAGCCGCCGTCTGCAGAGGAAGAGGGAACCAGATTCTCAGCGAACCTTTATCCGGCAGGAGGGATCTTTCGGTATTCACTCTGTATTCCACGAGGTAGTCCTTCGGGTTGAAATACGGGCTGTGAGCTGGCTTGAAGGAGGCGAAAGGCGTATTCTTTGGTCCGTACTCTTCTAGAAGGTACCTGACCAGCAAGACGTTGCCCGCTGACCACTCTGGCTCTCGCTCGACAAGTTCGGGATCGCGGGTAAAGAGGTTATGCTCCAAGTCTGTGTAATACATCTCTACACCGTCAATGATAGTTCTCTGTATGTCTCTTTCAACGATGAACTCTCTCACTTCTTCATCGCTCTTGAGCTCCGGATAATGTTTCACAATGATCTCTTTAGCCTCTTCGAATGTCAGCGAGAATTCCAGGGTGCTTTTCACTTCGTTCTGTCTTCTCAAATACTCGTCGGACCGTTGAAAGAAATTGCCAAAAGCAACCGTAGAAATAAGAACGATTACAAGAACCAGTTTCAATTTCATGGCTTACCCCCCTCTTTTCTGTTGCCTGATTGGACACAACAAAGCAAGTATATAATGATTGACTTTAGAAATTTAAACACTAATTGTAGTCTTATGATGTATTTTCGTCTTGTGATCTCAAGGGATGACCTTCGCAGTTTTCCCAGAAGTACGTATTTCAAGCGCTCAATATCCAGTGGAGCAGTGAAGCTAATCGGCGATAATTGGTACTGGCAAGCCCAAGAAACAGTCTACTCACCCTATCTCAGACTTAGAGGTTGAGAAACAAGACGTGTTCCAATGAAGAAGACTTCAGAAAACTGTCTATAATCCCATCAATAGGCCTTCTCAAAGCCAAGTAGTGGCAACATTCCGACTTTCATTTATTTTTTTCACTATATTGGCTCATTTCAGAGCTTCAACTGACAAACCGTTAAGCCATTTTATATGCCCAATGTAAGGCTATAGCTTGATCTTACTGCTGTAAAAGTTCTGATGCTATCTAGACGGTGATGCCTGTACTCTTATCAAAGCAAACTAGATGTNNGAGTCCCTAAAGAGCGTTATAGAGAGCTTCGCTTCTTGACAGCGAGAATTGATAAACATCGGCAGTCAACGGCCCGTCGTTCTCCGACAAGAAAGAGAAATGCAGCCAGAGGTGCAGAAGCCTTGCAGTTAACCGTTAACGGCTCACTTTCCGAAAACAGAGCATACGCCCCCTCTCTTCCAAAGGCGAAGAATGTCTTATCGTTCTAGAGATGTCTTTCATACCCCCTGTATCCTCCCTGCCACCAAGTGACTTCGCTCATGCGTTGTACGGATTTCTCCCAATGATGTAATAATTGAGTCTGAAGGGAGATGACTTGAATGGAATTAAAAAGGGTTCTCGTTGTTGACCCAGTCGATGGGGAATACATCGCAAATATCAGAATATCTGGAAACAAAATCGAATCAATTGCGAAAACGGGCGGAGATTTCAGTTCAATAGCCATGCCTGGCTTTGTCGATACGCATTCGCATGGTGCAGTTGGAATTAACTGCATGACGATGAATACAAGAGATCTTGAAAGGTGGGAGGAGTTCGCTGTAACTCATGGTGTGACTTCTCTTCTTCCAACGACAGTTTCTGCTGAAGCGAAAGAAATGAAAAGAGTTGCTGATCTTGTTTCTGACTATGTTACCGAGAGGCCCAGAACAGCAGTTAGGGGAGTTCATTTTGAAGGCCCATACATAAACCCAAAGAAAAGGGGCGCTCAGAACCCCTCTGTAATAAGACCTGCAACAGTTGAAGAACTTAGGTCTGTGCTATCGGATATCGTTATGCTCATAACAATGGCTCCGGAAATCGAAGGCTTTCTTGAAGTTCTCCCCGAGATTGCAAAACGAGAAATCACTATCTCTATTGGACATACAGACGCCACCTATCATCAGATAAAGAAAGCTTACGAGAACGGCTGCAAGAGAATGACTCACTTTCCTAACGGAATGAACACGCTTCATCACAGGGAGATTGGTTGTGTTGGATCAGGGTTCTTGCTGCCCATGAAGCTGGAAATGATCGCAGACGGTATCCACACTGCGCCTGAATTCGTTGAAATGATTCATAAGATTCGTGGTAGTGAAGCCATAATTTTGGTCACTGATTCTCTTGATGCGACCGGACTGAATGACGGAACATATGATCTTGGAGGCCTAAGAGTAGAAGTCAATGGCAGCAAGGCAACTCTCGAAGATGGGACTCTTGCGGGAAGTACTCTTACCATGGACAGAGCTTCCAGAAACTTCAGGGAGTGGACCGGCTGCAGTCTTCAGGAACTATCGAGAGTCTCTTCCTACAACGCCCTTCAGAGCCTTGGAATCAGCAACAGAGGTAGACTGAAAGAAGGATCTATAGCGGATATAGTGATGCTTAATCGAGATCTGGCAGTTGAAGAAACTATCCTGGCAGGTCTTTCGATCTATAGAACCAGGTGAAGTTGACTAGACCCAGATCACTGCCGATCATTGTAGACTCATTGGGCCCTGGTCGCTCTCGAGCCACAAAAGCCCGATCTGTATGACCAACAGCTAATGACTCGGTATCAATAGAAAAATCAATAGAAAACATGTGCTCATAAACCTCCGATGCGTCTCATCAAGGTCAGCTAATATAGATTCTCACTCCTCTTGATGGACATCTGCCGGTATGTTGCTGATCAAAATCCTGCCGATGATCAAGACGTCTCTTACTGTGAATTAAGCTAAAGAATTCTACTTCCGTAATGTTATGCTGTTGATTGAAGACTGCCAGGAGGTGTGACAATGGAACTTCACTCATCAAGAATTAGTTATTCTCTAAACAGGAAGCTCGATTACTTGTTCTCACTCCCACTGCAGTACAACTCTGAAGGGAGTGATTGGCCCCTCATTCTCTTTCTTCACGGCGCAGGAGAGAGGGGAGACGATCTCAGGCTACTTAAGAAGCATGGAATTCCAAAAGTAGTGGATGAGATGACAGATTTTCCTTTCATAACAGTTTCACCTCAATGCCCGGAAAACGATTGGTGGCTTAACAGGCTTCAGGATCTGAGATTTCTTGTAGATTCAATAGTTGAACAGTATAGAGTTGACTCTTCAAGATTGTATCTGACAGGACTGTCAATGGGAGGATTTGGCACATGGCATATGGCCGTCGAGTACCCTAAACTCTTCTCGGCCATTGCACCAATCTGCGGCGGGGGACTAGGAATTCTTGGTTTCCCGGAGAGAGTCGCAGAGATCAAAGACCTTCCTGTTTGGGCCTTTCATGGTGAAAAGGACAACATAGTCTCGATTGAAGAGAGTAGAGTTCTCGTAAGGACACTGAAAGAGTTCGGTGCGCATCCCATGTTAACCATATATCCCGATGCCGGACACGATTCATGGACAGAAACTTACTCTAATCCCGAACTATACGAGTGGTTCATCAATAATCGAAAGTCAAGTTGATTTCATCCTTATTGGACTCGCCTGTGACCTATTGAACATGATGCCTGCCGGTTTGAGATTTCTTCTTCTGAAACCTCCCGGGCTCTTCTTCACTTGCTCACGCGCCTCTAGATAGGCTTTCAGAGACAGAATCCAGATAGCTCCGACAAGGATCCAGACAGCTATCAAAAGAAATAACAACCATCCAAAACCATCTAGTCTATCCCCAGCCCTCAAGAATCCAACAATTCCATAAACCGATACGGGTGTTACTATTCCGAGTAGAACGGATGCTCTTATGAAGTTGTTTCTTATGTGTCCTATTCTGGGCTTTTTGCTTCTTCTGACGGCAAAACCCATCAAAATCACCACCTCAAATTACCGTTACTCCTAACATGATAATTATACACTTCTTCTTTTATCTGGCCTTTAATAATAACCGATATGTGAACAACATCGACAGGATTCACTCAATGATTTCGTAACATGCTTACACAATAATCTGAACTCCGTCGCAACTGAGCTGCAAATTCTACCGCCCGCAAATGACTCAACTTTGACAGCGAGTAATCTAAAAACACCTACTGATCTTGCCTATCTCTGCTCCCAGAGCCATTTGGTGATAACGCTGCCAGACTTCTCTCCAGCAACGGGAGAGAATCCCTCTTATTCTAAAATAACGCTTCCGATCACAGAATCCCAGACCATGTTATCTTCATCAACAAGGGCAACTGTTGTGAATTCTGACCCAGAAGAGATTGTCTTCCAGTTCAGTCTTATT
>NZ_DJHG01000031.1:16923-17064 GCF_002432955.1 Mesotoga sp. UBA5825
TGTGTTGGCCAAGTTCAACAAGCTTCTCAACCGCTTCGGAAAAGTCGTCCTGGTCAGCAGAAGGAATTGAAGAGAGAAGAACTACGGATGCAAAAGAAGGGTCTGTGATGTCTATCTGGAAAAGCCGAACAGAATCGGGAT
>NZ_DJHG01000133.1:0-2292 GCF_002432955.1 Mesotoga sp. UBA5825
TCTTATGAAGGAAGAACTGCTCCTGTCCTAAAATGGAGTCCCTATTTTACTGTCCGTCCTGTATAAGAACAATGCAGGATGACACTCCCGACATCTAAATCAGTGATTATGTGTGCTTTTCTTTGAGAAGTCCCTCTTCTTTTCTAACTTTCATCAGAGCTTCGGTGTACGGTTTGTTGTAAACACAGCAACCGACATTCATCTGACGTATAAGAAGCTCGATACAGTTGTCGCATGCAGTGCACCACTTTATTTCGTCTTCTCTACCTTCCATTAGTTTTGCCGGAAGGTAAGGGTCTGCAAAGGACTGTCTGCCCAGAGCTACCATATCTACGTACCCGTCGTTTATGTTCTTATTACCCCAGTACCTGAAGGTATTCTTTTCTCTCTCAACTGCCTGGAAAGAGTTCTTCCCGTCCCGGAAGATAGAGTATGCCGAGCCGATAACAACGGTTTCAGGCTTCAAGTTTTCTTTGAGGACCTTTGAGAAGTAGTGATGGAGGTAGGCGTAGTCGGGTATCTTCCTATCTGGCTGTGATAGTGCAAGAGTAATCGACGGGCTTCCTGCAGATTGGAGAATGTAGTGCGCACCCCTCTCTTCAAGACCTTTGCAGAGCGCTATCGATTCGGTCAGATCCATAACTGCAGTGTCAGGCCCGGCGCTTCCGCAGCCTCCTGGAAAGCCCTCCCATACTGAGACTTTTGAACCGATTATGAAATTGGGATCGTTGACCTCTCTGACGACTCTTTCGATTAGTTCAAAGGCAAAGCGGCTTCGGTTTTCCCAGGAACCTCCATACTTCCACTTTCTATCATTGTAAGGGCGTAACAGCTGGGAGCCTAAATAGCCGTGAGAAAGCTTAAGGTCGACGCCATCGGCACCGGCATCGTGACAGATCTTTGCTGCCAGAACGAATTCGTCCAGAATCCGTTCTATGTCTTCCTCGCTCAGCAACTCTCCACCAAAACCGGCAAGCGGCTTCACGCAGACGCGCTTCGAAAAGGCTGGATGGCTTAACTCTCCCGAATGTGTAAGCTGGAAGATAAAGATAGTGTCTTTGTTGATGTTCTTCATTTTTCGAACAAACTTTGTCAGAGCCTCTTTGTTTCTATGCATGATGCTGAGCTGAGTCTTTCTGCCGCGATTCTCGTAAGTGACTGTTATAGCTTCGAGGTCTATCAGACCGGCCTTGCCCTCGAAGAGTTTCCTGTAACGTTCGTAGGTCTTTTCGGTGGGATTTCCTTCTTCATCGGAATCACAGCATTCCATTGCGTTGATTACCATTCTGTTCTGAGCAACCCGGTTTCCGATCTTAATTGGTGTGAAGAGAATTTCCTTTTCGGACATAAAGCTATTACCTCCCTGGTTGAATTTTCCCCGCGTCACAAAGCAAAAAGCAAATCCTCCGGTATCTTATGATAGTATTATTCGGATTACTGGTACAATACTGGTATTACTATATAGTTGTACTAGCATGAGACTGGCAGGTATCACCTGTGTCTATCATGTGATAGGAAACATGACGAATCACCTAAAAAGCTCACGAAAGTTGATACTAGGCCATTGCCATGGGATAATTCGAGTGTTGTCTACGAAATAAATGCACCGAAGGAGCGTGTGAAATGCCAGGTCTTTTTTCGGAAAATACCAGCGAAGTGAAGAGACCGTTGACTTCTATACCAGGTATATATCTTTCCAGAGATTCGCTAGAAAAGTCTAGCATACTGAATAGCCGCGAGCTTCTGGTCTTCATTCTGGAGAGCATTCAGGACGGCGTCAGTATTCTGGATGTCGATATGAGAATAAGATACGTTAACAGCTCGATCAAGCACTGGTACTCCAGCAAGCGAGCGATTGTCGGTAGAAAGTGTTTCGAGATATACCACAACCGCAGTAATCCCTGCGAAAAGTGTCCGGTGCTTCGAACGATGGAGAGCAAGAAGTCCGAAGTCGAGATCGTTCCATATCAGGCTCATTCGGTTAGTGACGGCTGGCAGGAGTTGTTTTCCATTCCGATCTTCAACAAGGGCAACGAGCTCATAGCTCTTCTAGAGTACGTGCGAGATATTTCTCTTCAGAGATTTGTCGAGCACAAACTGATAAGCGTTCTTGACAGACTCGACACTATAGAGAAGAGGAACGACCTTCTGACCAGTCTTCTCAGGCGGACCGAAGAGGAAAAGGATGAGCTGGAGAAGACCATCATGGGCAATATGGAACGCTATGTAAAGCCAGCACTGGATTACTTGAAGAGGCACACCGACGAAAAGGATGTCGAGTTTGTAGAGGGT
>NZ_DJHG01000133.1:2316-2782 GCF_002432955.1 Mesotoga sp. UBA5825
GCACCCTGTTACAAAAAAACACTCTTCTATTCTTGATAATCTCACTTCAAGAGAGATACAGATAGCAGAGTTCATAAGAGAAGGAAAGACCAGCAAAGAGATAGCCGAAATTCTCAGTGTAACCAAGAAGACCGTGGACTTCCACAGGGCGAATATCCGAAAGAAACTTCCCATAAAAGACAATAAAGTGAACCTGAGATCGTATCTGCTTTCTCATCAATGATTTCTGATATACTCCAGCTAGACGGAAAGGAGGCGATTCTTCTGAAAGCGATCAGGTTTCCTTTAATACTCTTAATAGTTGTCCTTTCTTCGGTTCTGATTTTTGGTCGGGCTGTCGATACTACTCAACGCCGTTATTGATAGAGAAGTCTCGTTCATGAGTGAAGGCGGTTTGAACCGCGGGATTATCTCACTGCTTGTAACAGAACTCCCGGATATACCCTTGAGTTTATCACTTAATCTT
>NZ_DJHG01000104.1:0-2978 GCF_002432955.1 Mesotoga sp. UBA5825
TCCTCAGGGTAGATAAATCTCAGAATGCTATCACTGTCGATAAAGGAAACGTCAACCACCTCGGGATTTCTTTCGTAAAGCCTCTTGAGCAACTCCCTGATTCCTTCTCCATCGTTGAGAGTCGCCCTTATCTCCTGCGCTCCAGTTGAAAGGGCTGAATCCAGTCTGTTTAGGTGTTCCTGGATAGTGATCCGAACGCCTCTCAAGAGCTTATCCGGAGCCGGATCTTCTTTGCAGGATTCAAGTTCATTTGTCAATACGAACGTCCAGCCATTCTTCTGTGAACGTCTGTAATGAGCAATTTCAAGAGGGTATGCACTTCCAATGAGAAAAGTGTTCGAATCTTCCTCAAGAATCTCGAACCCCTTACTTATGCCCGGAACACGAGTGCCGAGCGAGCCTAAAAGCAGAGCTGCGTTATCCGACAGCGCAAACGTTTTCTGACCTCAAAAGCGCAGAAGTGTGGTCGCGGTGAAGGTTGAAACCGTGAGATCATTTCGAGATTCCAGCTGTCGAATAAGGCAGAGAGCCCCACAAATGAAGTTACGAATCCATCTTCAATTACTGGAATCCAAATACGATAGAACGCTTGCCGGTAGATCTGCTCATTACCCGATACCCTGAAACTTCGTGGCCGCTCTGAAGAATCGGAAAGTAGCCTCTATCCGAGAGGTTTAGACCTGTCCAGTCCCTCTGAACGGTATAGTAGTCTCCTTTGGCTTCGATATACATGGCGAGACCTTCATAACTTTCGTTGAAGATCATCAAGAGAGGCTCAATATTCAACCAGTCGCCGGAAAGCACTTCCTGTGTATTTGACAGAACCCTTAGGGCGGCCATTATTCCATCCACTCTCTCTTCAAATGATGAGATCAGCAGGTTTAGAATATTGGAAATGTTTCCATCTGCAGTTATTTCAATCTCCTGCTTGATCTGCGGACAGCATTGAGTCGGCGTCTTTGCTAATCTCGATCATGCCTGTCGAGAGCAGAAATGTGCAAACATAGAGCAATAAAACCAAAAGAAACGACTTTTGGTTCATTCTTCCCCCTTTATTATTCATTTGATGCAACAGCTGAATTATATCCCGAGCGTCAGTCGTTACCGCCATGCCAGACCGGGAGGATCCCTTTAACGAGTAGAATTCCGGTACGATCTTAGGAAATCCTTGAGATACTTGTCGAGAGAGCTTTTCACCAGTCAGACTCTCCCTCGACACAGTATTCAGATCAACAAATGGCACGAAATTGCATGCTAGCTATCAAATGAGATCAAGAATCGATGGAGGAATGGGAATGAAGAAAGGGTTTTCACTTGTTGAGTTGCTCATAGTGCTTGCCGTTATTGCATCAATCATTGCCGTCTCTACACCTCTTGCCCTTAACGCTATAAGAAAGGCCAGGGCAACTGCCGTCGCTTCAGACTTCAAGACTCTATCGAGAGCTATTTCTTCTTCAATATATCTCGGTGATGGAATACCATCGTCGGTCGACAGTCTCGGAAGAAATGTTAGCAGCGATTACGGAGTTGCCTGGAGCGATAATGAAGGCGTCTATGACTTCGTTATATTCACCAATAAAGAAGTGGATACTTCTACACTCTACACACTGCTTACAAATACGGGTTCTGGCTTTCCGGCTGGAGAGTACGAATTCCTCCCCGGAGGAGCTGCCAGTTCTGAGAACTCAAAGGCCTATTACCACGTCTATCTTGACGGAGGCGGTAATCAGACGGTTTCTTCGGGTCTGAATCTATCCTTTACGGGTCTGAATAGATTACCGTTCGTTCACTCAACAGGGACATGGAACGTTGATACTTCTGGAATAATGAGTAATCCTGGAGATGGAAAGCAGAGCCGTGGTATTCTTGATGTTGACGAAAACTGGAAGGACTACGACATAACTGTAAACTTGTACTATACAGGGCCAACTTCTGAAAGTCAGAAAGGCGGTTATGCAGTTTTCTTTCGAGCTACCGGAGAAGACGCTCATTCGAACCTCTCTGCCTATGCTTTCAAATTCGATGTGACAAAGGAGACTTTCGAATTCTCAAGATTCTCCGGATACAATGAGGAGGTCATCGCTAGCTCACAAATTCCCTCGAACATTATCGCAAGTGATGGCGATCATACAATAGAAATTTCGGCAAGAGGCCAAAATTTCACCTTCTACTTCAACGGGAACGAAGTACTCACAGCCACCGACAGCAGCGAAAGCAAACTTACTAATGGAAGAGTTGGGCTGAGAGCCTGGCATAACACCAGCGTCATTTTCAAAAACGTCACTATCAAGCCTTTATAACAAACGCCTTTAGATCTAGCGGAGAAACTGGATTCTTTCCGCTTCAATGAAAAGCGAAATGCATTTCCACGAGAACTTTAAAAGACTCTGCAGGTTGTATTGTCTCAACAGTTGAGAGGTGTAAGATTCCTGTCGGGGCCTGAAAAGTTTGAAGACATTGATCTTTCTCTTGTTAGCTCTTCTATTTGTGTGCTCTTTTACTCTTGCAATGCCTTCGCTCGGTCTTATAAGCGCCCTGGCAAAGACTGAATCGCTTTCGAATACGCCTCTGTTGGGCTTTGTCGGTATAGACGTTATCGGTCTCGACCTGAGGTGGAATCTGGGCCCACTATTAGCCGGTCTTGCAACGCCCTTTATGATGTTTACGCTTTCGAAAGATTCCGGTCTGGGATGCAACACGATACTACCGGGCATCGCCTGATACGGCTACGTCGGAGCAAAAATCGGTTTTGACCTTATCTACATCCGGGGCGATGTCGCGCATACGCTGGCGCTGGGGCCTCAACAGCTCGGGTTCTCTCCAGTGAGACTTGGCGTCGGGTTCGAGGCAGGCAGGATGTGTTTGAATTCAACATTGTCGTACCGTAGAAAATGGGACCTCTGAAACCGGTCAGTCCCTATTTTCGCTTCTCGTCTTCTCGTGAGCGGAGCGAACGTCTCGACAGTGCTCTTTCTCGA
>NZ_DJHG01000119.1:0-12839 GCF_002432955.1 Mesotoga sp. UBA5825
TCGCGCTTGCGGGCTACTCCGTGCCCGGCGCTCGAAGCCGCAGAAAAGGGTAAAAATGTAAAAATGCTAAAGTGTAAATCAGGGCACCGTCCTGCAAATACGGAACCCGAGGTCGCTGCTCGTGCAAGTGGGCGAGTCGCTGACGCGATACGCTAACCGTGCGTACGCCGCAACGAAGTACCAGCCACCGCCACGAAACACCCGAGAGGAGCCTCTGTTGTTATACGGATTCGTCTGGTCCTAGGCGAGGCCTCGCACTTTAAGTAAGCACGTGAAGACTCAGGCAATATACAGAAAGAAGTGCAATGCACTCATACAATTAATATAGCAGTTGTTACATTCTATACAAAGTCAAACTCTGTTCCGTGAATTCTTGTCACTGAAGGTTGTTGGCGATTGTGGTTGATTTCCGAAGTAGTGTTCTCTTATCAATCATCGAGCCTGGCGCAGAAAAGCTTCTCCCGGGCCGGCCATAAGTATTTGGGTGATTTCGGATACAATAAACGGCTAATCTGTTAGGTTTCGGAATTAATACCCAACAATGATAAACTTCAGTTACAGAGAAGAAATAGCGAGAATATGCAGGGTAGGTGTAGTATGGGCGCTAATATCCCAGAAGCTGGAAGACTTGCCAGAGTTAGGGACAGAATCTGGCTGATCAGTGATGTTTCGTTCTCTGACGATGTAGTATCTAACCCCGCAACGCTGGTGACATTAGAGAGCTTAGAAGATTCGGATCAGGGAAGCAAGACATCCGTCGTATTTGAAAGAGAAGTTGACTTCCAGGTTCTGCCCGAAAACATACTCCCCGACATTGGCAATTCACTCGACACTCCCACTGTATTCGACAGCTTCGTCAATGCCCTGAGATGGACAAACAAGAGCATACTCAGCGGGGGTGTTATTCGGGCTCCGTTTTACGGTGCCATACAGCAGCAGACATTTCAGCTAGAGCCAGTGATCAAGGCTCTGTCTATGCCAAGGATAAGCCTTCTCATAGCAGACGATGTTGGCCTGGGTAAGACAATTGAAGCAGGTATGATCATCCAGGAACTCATTCTGAGAGGCAAAGCTCGCCGAATTCTTCTTGTTTGCCCGGCATCTTTACAGCTCCAGTGGCAGTGGGAAATGGAAAATAAATTCGGACTTGACTTCAAAATAGTAGATAGCAACCAGATAACGAAATTCAAGAGGGAGTACGGGATAAACGTCAACCCCTGGTTAGCCTACCCCAGGATAATCGCCTCAATGGACTTTATCAAGATGGAGGGCAGGAAGACAGAATTTCTCCGCTCTTGCGAGGTTAATTCGGGTAAGTATATCCGCTCCTGGGATCTCCTGGTAGTAGATGAAGCCCACAACGCTATGCCCCAACCAACGAAGAAGTACTATCGAGATTCAGACAGGACGAAGATGCTCAATGAGATAGGAAGACACTTCGAGCATAAGATCTTCCTTACCGCTACACCCCACAATGGACGAAAGGAATCCTTTGTCGCCTTTTTAGATATGCTGGATCCTCTAAGCTTCAACAGAGGGGAAGATCCAGCGCTCAATAAAGCCAGCTTCAAAAGAAGGTTAGATCGAATAATGGTACGAAGATTGAAGAGGGGCCCAACAGGCGTTAAAGACTCTCTCGGTCGTGCAATGTTTGCAGGCAGAGAGATCGTTCCCTTAGACATAGATCCTTCAGAGGACGAGAAGAAGTCGTTGAGCTTACTCAATCAATACATTCACCAAAGGGTTAGTGGTGGAGGAAACGGCGAGAAAAACAGGCCTCTCGAGTTCGCTATGACGATCCTGAAGAAGAGACTTCTCTCTTCACCAAGAGCCTTCTACAATTCAATTGTAGTTCACACGGAACACTTAAACGATGCGAAAGACTCTCCGAAGTACCTCCAGCTGATTATGGATAGGCTTGACGAAGACTGGGATAATGACGTCGTCAGAGAGCAGACCGAACAGGAGTTAATAAGCGCTACGGCAACTGACAACGGTAAGAACTACCTGAGTGAACTTATAAGCGTCGCCTCCCGCCTCAGAAACAAGCCAGACAGTAAAGTGAAAGAGCTTATCAGATGGATAGACAACAACCTCAAAGAGAACGGCCGTTGGAACCGCGAAAGAGTCGTCATATTCTCCGAATTCAAAGACACAATGGAGTACATCACAGACCAGCTGATCGATCACGGTGTTGAAGAGGGGAGAATCCTCCAGCTCTATGGCGGTATGGAAATGGAAAAAAGAGAGGCCATAAAGGCGATGTTCGAAACCGATCCAGACGAATCACCCGCGAGAATACTCGTCGCAACCGATGCCGCCTCTGAAGGAATAAACCTTCAGCAACACTGCAGATATATGTTCCATATGGAGATCCCCTGGAATCCAATAAGACTCGAACAGAGAAACGGCCGAATAGACAGACACGGTCAGTCTCGCAACGTCACCATATATCACCCCGTATACAAAAACGATTCAGATAGCCAGTTCCTGAAAACTATAGTGAGAAAGGTGGAACAGATCCGCGAAGATTTGACCACGATGAACCCTGTGATCGCGGATAAGATTCAGAAGCAGATGCTCGGGATTGAGAAGATGGACGAAAAACTACTGGACGCGATGAGAGATGATTTGACAAGAGACCTGTTGAACGTCAGGAGTGAGGCCGCGAACCTCGGCCAGAAGATAGCCGAATCGAGAGAGAAACTCAATCTTACCCCGGACACAGTGAGAGAGCTGCTAGATAGCGCTATCAAATTGAACGGTGTTCCCTCAGGTGTTAAGCCTGTAGAAGGAAATCTGTACAAGATAGAGAGACTGCCTGACGGCTGGAAAGAGCTTCAAAAATACATCCTCCAGGACGGCAGGACAAGACTCTTATCCTTCGTACCGCCAACTGGAGCCAAGGCCCAGCACCTTCATCCCAACCATCCACTTGTGAAGAAGGCCATAACGTACTTCCGAGCAAACATATGGTCAAGGGGGATTGAAGGCACAAACCAAAAACTGAACAAGGTAACCTGCAAGGTAGTTCCTTCAGGGAAGATGGATGTTCCTCACGTGCTTCTGTATGTTAGGGCTCTTGCGATAAACAAGCTCTCACAACCACTTGTTGAAGAAGTGGATGTCATTGGCGGAAGGTTCGAGCAGGGGGAGTTCCTCCCGGTTTCGGATACTTCAAGCCTCCATCATCTCGATTCTCTTGCAGTATTTAACCAGAGGGCTTCCTCGCTCGTCCCCGACCTGAAAAAGGTGATGAAGATGAATGAGAAAGCAATACAGGATACTGTCGAGAAGTTCAAACGCTACTGGAAAGACAGACTCAACAGAGAATTGAAAGAAGTGACCTCAACCGAGAAGGCGACACTTCTCGAAATGATAAAGGAACGAGCGAAAGAGATAGACAAGACGATAATCAAGCTAAGTAGATACGAAGGAACGATGTTCGAAGATCAGATGCAGTATTCCGAAGACATCCGTCTTCTGAAGAACAGACAGGAATATCTTAAATCCCAGCTTGAGGGGATTCCAAAGAAGATAGAAGAGAAATACACACTCAAAGGCGATCCCCTGGTCAATGTAGTCGCCCTCTGCTTCCTCATTCCCGAGGAGATGATCAGATGAGCACAACAATGAAGACCAAATTCGACTGGTTTGGCGTTCTGAAGATGTCGGGCCTGCTGGTCTCTGAAGTCATTTATCGCGATCACTTCGAGAAGACAGAGGGAATCACCAGGGACGAACTCTTCAGACTCCGAAGGTTTATTGACCGCTTCAACAGCGAAAGCTTCTCTGTTAATGATCTGGTTAAGGGCCTTCTTTTCGATATTCTCGCTCACGATCCAAACAACTGGAAATTCGGAAGAGATGTCTCGGCTTTCTCAGTCAAGGAAAGTGATCACGATGAGCAACTCACTTCCGACTTTGTTCTCCTATCTGACGATAGAAAAACACCGGTCTTCATAATAAAGACACTGGACAAATACAATGAGCTTGACAAGAGAAAGCCAGTTGGCAGCGGAACCTGGCGGGCGAGTGAACATATAAAATTCGAGACGTTGCTTAGACTTTCAGGCTGCCCTCTGGGGCTTCTCACTAACGGCTATGAGTTCAGACTGTTTTTCGTTGAGGAAGGCCTTTCGGCAGCATACATATCCTGGAAGCAAAGTGACTGGCTTGAAGAAGAATCAACCTTCGAGGCCTTCAGAAATCTCCTGAACGCAGGGACCCTCCTTCCAAGCAAGAAGAAAGGTCTTTACAACATAGTCAAGGAAAGCCACGAGAAGCAAGCTGAAGTTACTGACGCTCTGGCCGATCAGGTCTATCTGGTCATTAACAGGATTCTCGATTATACAAACCAGAGTGCAATAGACGTCGAGCCGGACAAGATATACGAAGCAGTGATAAAGGTCGTTATGAGGTTAGTCTTCATACTGTACGCCGAGGAGAATTCTCTGCTTCCTCACGGATTCCCCGAGTACGATGACAACTATGGCCTAATCCATCTAGCCAATTCACTCGAGACTGAGAGGAGTTTCCTTGGAGAGACGGACTTCAACTCTGTTGCTTCCTACAGATATGATGCCTGGTACAGGATGCTTGCGTTATTCAACCTGATCTATTACGGCTCAGATCACCAGGAGCTGAAGATAACTGCTCACGGTGGTGACCTATTCTCGCCCAACGAGATTCTGCCTCTGCTCAAGAGAATTAAACTTAACAACAGAGGCGTAAGGGATATTCTCCACGATCTCCTGTATATGAAAGGCCTCAGGCTAAGTTATGCTGCGATAGACGTCGAACAGATAGGATACGTATATGAAGGACTCCTGGGTTACACCGTTTCCCGGGCAAGCGAACCTCTTGTAGTCACGGCAAAGGAGAAATTCGTACTTCCTCTTAGTGAACTGGAAAAACGTACACCAAAAGAGATAAAGGCGCTGCTGAAAGAGGTCGATTCAAAGATAAGCAACATTCCGGATTCATTCAACGATCCTACAGATGATTCGATACAGGCAAGGGTAGCCAAATATGGTGTGATACTAGCCCCGGAAGATGAAAGGCTCATACCGGAAGGTTCCTATTATATGTCATCCTCCGGTGCCAGAAAGTCTAGCGGGAGTTACTACACTCCAAAGCAGCTGACCACGTATCTGGTTAAGGAGACGCTTGGACCGCTGTGTATGGATGAAGAGAAAGACAGTGTGAAGAGTTCTTCTGAAATTCTTTCAATGAAGATAGTCGATCCTGCTATGGGTTCGGGAGCCTTTCTCGTACAGGCAACGAATTTTGTCGCGGAGAAGCTCTTGAAGGCCTGGGAAATAGAGGGTAAACATACTGAGATTCCAGATTCAGACAGAGAGATCCTCGCACGAAGGAACGTTGTTGAACACTGTATATACGGGGTGGACATAAACCCAACGGCCGTAGAGCTCGCGAAGATGTCTCTCTGGCTTAATACCTTCTCCAAAGATAAGCCATTTACATTCCTCGATCATAAGCTGAAGTGTGGCAACTCCCTTGTGGGGGTCTTTCACGGCTGGGAGGATACAAGCGTTATTCACCCGGAGGTGTACAAGGCTTCGGGGAACGCCAGTAAAGAATGGAAAACTAGACTGAATGAACTGAAAAAGACAAACGCAAAATACAAACCTTCTAAGAAGGAAAGCCAGGCGAAGCATCAGAGTAGTATGTTCTCTCTTACAGGCTCTCCGGACAATGAGTTTGCGAGAATAACGAGTGAGCTCGCAAAAGTCTCACACCAGATAGATGTCGCCGGTAGAGAAACGGAAGATTATTTTGCCAAGGAACAGGTTTACAAAGAGCAGTTCCTTAGGAACAGAGATTACGAAATAGAGAAGCTTAAGACTAATGTGTGGGTAGCTCAATGGTTCGCAAATGAAATTGACGGAGTCCTTCCGTTGACAACCGGAGAGCTTCAGGATCTCTACCAGGGAATAGACAAAAACCAGGATAACAGATCGGTCCTTATGGAAGTCTCCGAACACATTAACTGGACAGAAAGGATAAGTGAAGAACAACGTTTCTTCCACTGGAAACTTGAATTTCCGAATGTCTTCGAGGCAGGGGGTTTCGACGCGGTCATTGGTAACCCGCCTTGGGAAGTGCTTAAGCTTAAGGAAAGAGAGTATTTCGCAGGAAAGGACCTTGAAGTTTATTCCAGCAAGAAGACGAATGAAAGACGGGCACTTATAGCAGGATTAGAGACAAGTAACCCAGAGCTGTTCAGATCGTATATGAAGGAACTGGAGAAATACTCGTCCACAGGCAATTACGTGTCTAATAGAACTCTATACAGTTTGACAGGCAAAGGCGAACTAAACACTTACCAGCTCTTTGCAGAACTCTTCTTGAAGATGCGCAAAGAAGAGGGAAGATCGGGCGTGATAGTTCCAACAGGAATTGCGACAGACAAGGGAAACAGTGTCTTCTTCAAGTATGTTGTCGAGAATGAATTACTTTCCTCATTAGCTGATTTTGTTAATAGAGGTATTTTCAAGAAAGTTGGAAGTCTGGTGAGATTCTGCGTTATTGCATTCGGGAAAGCCCATAAGTCAAGAATGCTATTTGGGCTTACAAAACCTGATCAATTATACTCGAAGAAATTCTGGATGCTTTCTGCTCCAGACCTGCTATTGGTTAATCCCAACACTGGTACCGCTCCAATATTCGATTCTCAGAGAGATATGGATCTAGTACTCAAGATATATAGAAACAGCAAGATTATTCTGAGGGAGTACGAAGACGGTAGGACGGATAACCCTTACGATATAGAAGTCTCCACTCAATTCCATATGTCAAACGACTCCGACAAGTTCGTTCGAGAGCAGCAGCTTATAGGGAGAGGTTATAAGAAGAACTGGATCTACTACGAGAAAGACGGTGAAAGATACGTCCCCCTTTGTGAAGGTAAGACCTTCTATATACTGGATAGCAGATATAACCACGCTGAAGGTGATATAAGAGGTACTCCTTGTAACCTAGAAGAGAAATCTGATCCTTGGTTTTTCCCAAGAACCAGGTACTTTGTGAAAGAGAGCGATTGTGAGGCTTTTTATGATGCGAAAGATTGGAAAAAGAAGTGGGCTTTAGTATTTAGAAAAATCGCAAGAGCAGTTAATATACGAACTCTTATTCCTTCCATAATCCCCAATATTGGTTACGCAGATAGCGCACCATTAATATTCTCAAGAAATACCCTTCCCATTACTGCCCTTCTCAGTTCCCATACTTGTGATTATGCTACAAGAACAAAGATTCAAGGCGCGAATATGAACTTTTTCATTTTTTTCCAACTACCTGTTCCAAGTCCCTCAAAGTTCAAGCAGCTGCCCGGGCTAGATTCCGGAGACGCTTGCCTTGAAGATTCCGTTATCCGACGGCTTGTGAAGTGTGTGAACTACTCCTATGATATGGAACCGTTTGTGAAGGATATGGGCTACGAGATAGANNTGAGGACCTGAAGTATATCTTCACAACATTCCCAATAGAGAAAAGAGAACAGGAAAAAGAGTATGGGACTTACTTATCCAGAGACCTTGCCCTGAAGTACTTTGAAGAATACAGACCTAAACTCTTTCAGGGAGGAAATCTATATTGATTAGGTTCTTGTTTCATTAAGGAATCTGATCAAGAATACAGAATAATATTGAGGTGATCCTATGTCCATTAACCCTGTCGTCTTCAGTAAAGAGACCTTCGAGAGCTTTACAGATTTTCTTATAAGCACACTGAATATCGCAGATGAAGGTCTCGAGAATCAACTCAAGGACTTAATAGCCTATGATCTTCTAAGAGGATCTCGCCTGGTTAATGGACCATACATCTACCTAAATCGCCCTTTCGTAAAAGGCAAAAGCATAAAAGAGTTCACGGAAGCGCTCAACCTTGATCCGGTATTGAATACAGTTTTCACATACGAAAATTTACATAAGCATCAGGAAGAAGCGGCCGAGAGCATTGTAAACAAACATCACACCATAGTCTCAACAGGTACCGGCTCCGGAAAGACCGAGTCCTTCCTCCTGCCAATAATCGATCGTGCGAAGAAACAACAGGAGAAGAAACTGCTGGCGCTCCTTATTTACCCTATGAACGCCCTGGTTAATGATCAGCTAAGACGACTCAGAATGATGCTTGCAGGAACCGGCGTGACGTTTGCAAGATACACCGGAGATACTCCTGAAACCCTTCCTTCGAATATCCGGAGACCCGCAAATATGGTGAGGTTTACGGAAGAGCAGCTCGAAGAGGTCATAAAGGGTACACTGGCGCCCTGGGAAGAGCGGCTCTGTCGAGAAGAGATCCGTGAAAACTCTCCCCAGATAATGCTCACAAACTACTCTCAGCTTGAGCATTTGCTTCTTCGAAACAAGGATCTAGATATTTTCAGAGACTCCGATTTGCAGTTCATCGTTATGGACGAAGTGCATAGTTATGTCGGAGAACTTGGCTCGGAAGTGGCCTGTCTCCTGAGAAGACTGAAGCTCGTTGTTCCGCATCCGGAAAACATCACCTTCATTGGCACCTCTGCGACGGTTGCCTCTCGTGACGAAGAACCTGAAACGGTAGTAAAACGCTTCGGTTCAAGACTCTTTGGTGTTGAACAAGACGATATTAGGCTTGTAACCGAGTCTTACATAGAGCTCGAAAGAGAACCGGATGAATACGTTCCGCTGTTTTCAAGGGATCCGGGAGAGATTCTAAAGGAGATGGTATATGAGGTTTCTCAGATTCCTGAAGATGGAGAACCGGGGCCGGAATTCTACAAACTGCTGACACAGTTGACTTACAAGACCATAAACAAAGACAACGCTTACACGATATTGAAGAAGAACGTTATCATAAGCGAATTGCAGGAGCTTTTCAGCAAGCCCACGCTTCTGGAAAAGGCTGTTGAGAGAATCAGAGAGTTAGCTGGGAGGAAAGATGCTGGCAATGATTCTCTCGCGGCGGAGATATACTCCTATCTACTTGCCGGGCTCATAGTAAAAGAAGACAACGAACCTTTACTCCGCCCGAAGATCCACTTCTTCGTAAGGGGCATTCAAAACCTGAAGGTTGCATTTGTAGATGGCCAGAGACAGATAATACTGAACGATATAGATGAGCTTCAGGATCACTACTATTTCAGCCTTTACGGTTGTGCTAGATGTGGCCAGCATTACTTTGTCATTCCCTCGGCATCTGCTAACCAGGCTGAAGGAGTCACTTTCTACACACCCGTTGGTATGGGGGATGAGCCTGAAGAAAGCCGGATGGTTCTCCTTACAGATGTGATTACCGGGGACGAACAGGCCTACCCCAGTCAAAATGTATGGGTCTGTGAGAAATGCGGGACCGTCCACGAAGCACCTGTGCAGAAATGTATGAATACTCTTTGTGGTTCAGACAAACTTATTCAAATGAAGAAGGTTCCAATTGCAGCACGGCTCAGATGCCTCTCCTGTGGTGTTTCGCTCGGGAAAGATGATGAGGAGGATAGATCCTCGAACCTAATGCCCTCTGTGTCAAATGAAGCTTTAGACATTCTCATTCTCGCTCAGAATATGCTAAATTCTGTTTCCAAAGATGCGGCAAAGCTTCTCGTATTCACGGACAACCGGCAGGAGGCCGCCTTCCAGGCAGCCTTCATAAACCAGAGGTCGAAACGGTTTAGGCTCAGAGACTATCTCTACGCTGTTCTAGAAGAGGACCGAGCATACACAAGCGATGAACTGGCTGGAGAAATAGCTGAACGCATTCGTGAAAAGGGTGAGTACAGAGACTTTGAAGTTGAAAATGCAATGAGGCCTAATTACTTCAAAGATTCAGTAGAATGCTTTCTTCTAGAAGATTTCTTTATGCCCCGCTATAGACGCGGAAGTCTTGAGAACCTAGGGCTTGTTAAACTTACTTACGGGAATGTAGTTAGCAGCAAGGAATTCGTGAATCACTGGGCAGAAGAATTCGGAGCCCCTGTAGAAGAGATACTGGCAATAATTGAAAATCTTCTAGACCATATGAGAGTGAACACAGGTGTAAGCCATAAGCTTCTCGGAATAACAAACCGGGATCCCCGAGTTGCTAGCGGTTATATAAACCTCAGTAAGTGGTTTGGCCCCGAAGTTTACATCCTGAATGCCCCTACCTACAATAGCAAGAGCAATCTCAAATGGTGGATTTCAAACAGTGGGACTTCATATTATCAGAGGTTTATAAAGAAGGCATTTCCGGAAAAGAAGGATCTCGCAGATGATTTCCTCCAGGAGCTGTGGCGCTTTTTGGTGGATGAAAGGGTCCTAGTCGAACGCGAGAACTCACATTTCGCCATAAACAGTGAAGCGGTTCACTTCCGTAAGGCACCTAAGACAGAAGACGATAATCTCCCTCATCTTTACGAGTGCAAAAAGTGTGGTACGAGAACCTTCAGAAAGACGCCCGGCTTGGTTTGCCCCAGGCACAACTGTGATGGTCAATTAACTGATGTATCAGTCGATACGGATGATTACAACGTCAAGAGACACTTATCAAACAGAGAGATCAGAAGTCTAAAGGCCTTTGAACATTCCGGCCAGGTTCGCAGACCCGAAAGGGAGAGAATCGAGAAGGAATTCAAAGATGAGAATGGAACGGTAAACTGCATTGTGGCGACTCCTACACTTGAACTGGGAGTGGACATAGGGAAACTGGATATGGTTCTCTTGAGAAATGCTCCTCCCACACCAGCAAATTACGATCAGCGAGCTGGAAGGGCCGGAAGGCGACACAGGATAGCCGTTGTTACTGCATACTGCGGGCGAAGCTCCCACGATCTGTACTTCTTTTCAAGACCGGAAGAGATGATTACAGGAAAGATAAAGGTCCCAGCCTTCTCTATGGTGAATATTCCGCTAATTGCTAAACACTGTCACTCGGCAATCACGACGAAACTTCACACCGTTACGAATATAGAAGACAAAGCATTAATGCAGGCCTATCTTCCTAATTACATAAACGCCTTCTTCAACGGGATAGACCTGTTTGCGGATAATGCAGCTGAAACGCTTAAGAACCTATTTGGTTTCTCTAAACCCCTGGAAGAACTGATATACAGACATTACGAGCTTCTCAGAGAAGAGTTAGAGCGTTTCTTCAAGTACTGGCCATCTGAAGCTTTGAAGACATTAAGGGAGTCGGTGGAGGGAGAACTGGAAGACTTTCTAATTAACGGTTCTCCGGAACAGCTTGATAAGATATTTATTCACATACGCGACGACCTCATTTTCCTGATAAACGAAAGGGCCGAGTTGTTTAGACGTGGCTCTACTTCGAGAGAACTCAGTTCAATTACAAAGCACTTGAATGCCTTTATGCATCCACAAGGCGGTGAGAACTCAGTCAGTGATTTCTATACGATCTCCGTGCTGATCAAGTATGGGTTTTTTCCCGGTTATTCACTTGCAAAAGGCCACGTTACTGCCCGCTGCCTGGACAACGAAGGTTTCGTTGAAATCGACAGAAATTACAATATCGCTCTAAGGGAATTTGCACCGCTTTCCAGGCTTTACGCAGTAGGGAAAAAGTACCGACCGACACGGTACAACTTCTACAACGCTGACACAAAGGCGGGCTTTAGGCAGAGATTCATCATAGTCGAAGACTCCATAATGCCTGAAAAACCCGATGAACCTTCTTTCGATAACCCAGCTCAGTTGAAGCTTGATTCAATACACCTCACGGACCCCAAGTTGACTCTCGAAGGCAGGCCCGGGGATAGTGAGAATCGTAGAGTCATTATGGGCTACGACATAAGAGGAATCGTTAAGGGAAATCACCTGGGAGGATTTACTGCCAAGTCTGATGGAATGATTACTTCTTTCAGGAGAAAAGACGTAGTTGTCCTCATAAACGTTGGTTCGAAACGCGATACACCTAACTATGGCTATGGTTTCTATATTTGTCCCGAATGTGGGGTGATAGAAGAGAATACTCCTAATGGGAAAGATCACTTCAAAAGACACTTGGAAGCCGTCCATAACAAACATATTCAAGGAGAAAGACTCAACGAGTATAGGAGAGGCATTCACGCAGAATTCGTGTCTGATGTAATGGTTGTGGGCCCTTTCAAGAGCTTCGAAGAGGCAGCCAACTATATGGAAGCGATGAAGGTGGGGGCATCTATTGACCTGGATATCAGCACCAGTGAAATTGATAGCTTCATAAACGGGCTTGAAGAGAACTACCACGTCACTTTCTTCGAAACAGTACCGGGTGGCTCGGGATACATTGAGGTGTTGTTCCAGTACAGAGAAAGTGTAATGAAGACCGCAAGGACACTTCTCGATTCCTGCGATTGCAAGGCTGCCTGTTACAGGTGCCTGCTGAGCTTCTGGAATCAACCCTTCCATTCAGTTCTCAAAAGGAAGAAAGCAATCGAAGTACTTGACTTCATACAAACTGCAGGGGCTACTACAGTGGTGAAAATACCAGGCACCAGGCGAGAGAAGACTTCTGATGGGAACCTAGAGTCGCCGGCCGAGGCGAAGTTCCTTAACATTGTTAGGGAGTTCGGGCTTCCAGATCCTCATCTTCAATACCAGGTAACCATCTCAAATATGACGACCATCGCTGATTTTGCATATCCTGATAAAAAGCTCCTTATCTACATCGATGGCTACACTTATCATAAGGGCAAAGGGCAAGGGAAAATAGACCTTGACAGAAGGCAAGAACTAATACTCAAAGCCAGCGGCTACGAAGTCATTCGGATCGGAGCCAAAGACCTGGATGATGACGAGATAATGGAACTATATCTTAAGTCAATATCCAAGATATTTGACTAGTAGTGTTCCGTCAAG
>NZ_DJHG01000016.1:0-8912 GCF_002432955.1 Mesotoga sp. UBA5825
TCTTTTCAAGGTATTTGATCGAAATAACCATCGGGGAGAGCTTATCCACCAGCTTTGATTCGGACTTCAGATGATCGAAGATCCGTTCGTCCAGGGTTTTGTTTTCTCCGTATGTAGGCACTCCCAGATCGGTTTTGAGCAAGCCGTCCTTCATCGGGATATATATCTCCCTGTACACTCTGTGGATCGCGTCGTCCAGTTCCCCCGAGATCCGTTTTACATCTTCTTTTAGTTTCTTTCTGTCCGTTTCACCGAGTTCCAGTGAATCATCTCGCTCGATGGCATCTATGGCCAGCTTCCGCCTCATTTGCTTTTCGAGATTAGTTTTCTCGCCCGGACACAGGAAGATTATCGTGTTTCGATTTACTCTCGGAGTGCTGTTCCCCCTGCTGTTGACTATTTCCAGCATCGTCTGCTTATCGACGCTCTCCAGAACAAGCAGCTTCAAATCGTAGTTGTCGGGAATGTCTTTGTAGCTCTGTTCTCCTATGAACGTCTTGAAACGCTTGCCGGAAATGTTTCTCTTCAGAAGCTCTTCTTCCAGCTCCTTGAGGCTTTCTGACGATACGTTTTCCATCTTTGTGTGTATGATCCTGTTCAGATTCGGCTTGTTGCTGAAGAAGTATTTGTCGTCGGTATTTTGGAGATAGAAAAGCCTGTTCTTCAGACGTTCCAGACAATCGGAAATTACTTCGGCTGGATTATCATACGCCGCTGCCTGCCGCTTTATATCCGTAAGGGTCGCTCCGTGTTCACGTCCTCCGGAGAATGAATACATGAATATCGTCTGGGCAGCCCTGGTGGCTATATTCAAATTCTGATAAGCCCTCCCCAGTTCGGGATTCGTCCTCACGGTTCCCGAGTCGTCGGCCGTTATGTCCGATGCTATTACGCTGTTGAATTCGGAGCCGGTGAATTTTATCAACTCCTGTCTCAATTCCTGATTATCGAGATCGAAGTCGGACAGGCTTATATAGGAATTACTATTATTTAGCATCGAATGAATTACCAGCGCCAGAATACGGAGAACACCCCTCGTTCTCTGGAACTCCGGGTAGCTCCCCCAGCGGTGATAAAGCACGTCTATTACTTCCGGTGTGAATGGATATGAGTCCAGGAAGCGGTTCCTGTAATCGCTCTTTTCTATGCCGGCGGGGAGTATAGACTGGTTTGCGAAATAATCCACCAGATTGGAGACGATCTCTTCCGCAGCTCTTTCGTTTATATTCGAGAACAGTCTCTTTCGAATTATCTTTGTCACTTCGCTGTCCTTCACGGGGGCGTAGACCTTCTCTTTTCTGCCCAGCGTCTTCTTCAGTTTTGACAGCAGTCTCTCAGCGGCCTCGGAAGACTGTTCTATGAAGCTTGACTGAAGCGTTACCAGCGCGCACACACCGGAAATGGATGAAGCCTCTTCCGACAGTTCCTGCATGAAAGCTAGAGTCTGTTCCGCAAGAGTAGTGTCCTCAACTTTCACACCGGAGGCCTTTGTCATATATTCCATGAGCTCATCCATGAGAATAAGAACCGGGGAGTTTGCAGTCAGGACTTTGTTCAAAGCCTCTCTTCCCGGAGAAACCATTCCCGTAAGATACTTTATCTCTCCCGTCAGCTGGCGCTCTATCTCTCCCCAGAGAGTCTTTTCGCCGTCCAAAACGGTACCAACGAGAACGACTCTCTTCGCGTTCCATTCACCCGCCTTATGATACAGAGCGATCATGGAGTGGGTCTTACCACCACCGAACGGTGTTTGGACTTGAAGAACGGAGTCCCCTCCTCTTCCCTCCAGTCTTTTCTGGACGGTTTCCAGCAGCTCCTTCAGCCCGTCCGTCTCATAAGTCTTCCTGAAGAAAACGTCGGGATTCGAGTATTCCTGCGGGCCTTCACCGCGACTGGCGCTCCAGAGATCCGCTGCGAAGACGCTCATCTCCAGAGCGCCTTTTTTTATATCTTCGTGAGGAATAGCAACTGTGTGAAAGGGTTTCATCAGAACAACCTCCCTTGCTGTTCACTGTCTTTCTCGTGTTTCTTTATTGAATCCTCTCTTATTCGCTCTCTGCCCGCCAGGAATCCATCGAGCAGCTTCTTCTCCTTGTTTTCGTTTGGAAGTGTCTCGCTTATCGCCTGAGCTACCCTGTAGAAGGCGTCGTTCTTTCCAAAGCCCGAATCGGAGAGCAGCTGCACCAGTTCTTCGCGTTTGCTCGATTCCCAGAGAAGAAGCGTTTTGTGCAGCACGTCTATGAGCTCCTGGGTATCTTCTAGTTCCTTCAGCTTTCGATCCTGCGGACCCAAAAGACGGACGAATTCCTTCTCTTTGCGTATGAACCCCTTACCGTTCCATTCAAGAGACAGGTCCAATCCGCAGCTCTGGGCGAGTTTTCGGGCTTCGTCGAAGGGAACCTTTACATCTGCGTAGTTCCATCGCCAGAGGACGTACAAACGCGTCTTGTCTGAGATTTCGGAAGCGAATCCGTTATGCAGTATCTGGCGTATAGCATAATCGGTGGCGATAGTCCTAACGTCTTCAAGAAGCCGATCGGCGCGCATTATGTTTCCCTGAAGGTCCATTACCTTCTCATACTTGCCGAAGATTTCTATCGCAGAGCCTATGGCCGCTATGAAGAAGTCTCCGCCGCCTATTCCTTCCGCCCAGAGGCGATCCAACTTCTTGTCAAGGTGCTTCTTCAATTCTTCGCGGACTTCGTTATAGAAGGCAACACCGCTTCTCTCTACTTTTCTGGCCACGATATATATAGAAGAGGCTAGTGCAGCTGACTCCTGGGAACGTAACCGAGCCTGCATTTCAGTGTTCACAGGCCACGCGGCTGTCATAACAAGCCCTGAATCCAGCAATGAGTTTATAAGCGTTTCCCAGCCTTCTGTTGTTTTATGTGCATACACTATAACTGCTAGTCCATTGGACTTCAGCACTCTCTGGATTTCACTAAAAGCCTGTGACAGCATCTCTTCGAACTGTCTCTTCCCTGCTTCGGCACCTTCGCCAGTTGAATAAGCAACTATCTCGTTTTTCTTAGGGGTCAGAGATGTGGAGAAGAGTTCGGGATAGAGATCACCGACGCTTCGCTTCAACCATACATAGAAGAAGTCAGACAGATATGAATAGGGAACGTTGTCATAGTAGGGCGGGTCGGTTATGACTGCATCGAAATAGTTGTCATTGTATGGCAAACTGATGGCCGACAAAGAAGCTGGATTCGCAGACACATCAAATTGCCCGAAATTTGCAAGTGCCCTGGAGATTTGCCTTCGCATACTACTTATGGTTCCTTGTGACGACTCAGAGAAAAGGTTTAGTTCAAAATAATCCCAACACATTGGCAATGCTTGTCTAGAAAATGTGTTGCAAGTGTTCTCAACATGGTTGAACCATCTCACAATGCTGCTTTCGAAATCTGAGCACCTGCTTATTATGATAGCTATATAGGTTGCGATCGCTTTCGCATACTCTCTCTCCATCCCTTCAGCGATCATCTTTCTATAAGCCTCTCTAACCTTTTCCGTAAATGTTATAAGTGAGAGCTTCTGACGGGCGTTGAAGAGACTGCCCCATGTTGTCATGCCGTAGGGCTGTACTCTGAATCCCAAAGTTCCACGCGGAGGCATTTCTTCATCCGGCACAGGATCTATTCCCCACAGTTCATGAAGTTTCCGCCGTTTCTCTTCCATGTATTCTGCTGCCTTATTGAAGACTTTCATATCATCTTCAGTCGCTATCCTATAACGCTTTCCCGTCTCGCCGGGCTTTGTCAGTATTACGGCGACCATCCTCTCCCCCGCCTTGGCTTCCCGAAAAAGCCTGCGAGTTGTGTTTGCTTCAACCGTCGAACCGCATACAGGGCATACCGCAACTGCACGGGAGACTGTCCCCTTATCGGGATCGAAATCGTCTGGCATTTTCTCATAATCGGTCCCGACTATTTTGAACTCAACCTTTCCATCTTTGGCGTAAGGATATACGGCGATCTTTCGCCTGCTCTTGTTCGCGAGCCACCAGTTAGTTGTAAGGGGAATATGAGCTTTGCACGAAGGATTCTGACATGGGACTGTCCGCATCCAATAGTATCCAACCGGAATAGATCCGTCCGGATCGTTCGGATAGAAGTCGCCAATATCCTTTCTTGCTTCTTCTAAAACCCAATTCGCCCATTTCTTGACGTCTTCCAGCAACGGGTTTACTTCACTCTTGTCCAGCAAAGCGTTACCGGTATCTCTCTTTACTGGCTTCCCGTATTTCTGGGGATACTCAAGAGTTGCCTTCTGTATGAGCACAGCGACTGGGTTGAGATCACCAGTGTATGTCTCGCAGCCTAAACGAAGTGCTTCCAGCGGAATCGACCCACCACCACCGAACGGGTCCAGCACCTTAGGTGGTTTCCCATCGTTGGCTTTCAGTATATCTTTTCTCGCCTTATCCAGCAGCTCTCTGTTATTTGAGTTTTCCCATTTTGAGAGTTCTATGATGAAATTCCGCCTGGCATTCAGGTCATCGACGTCTTTCGGCTCGGGAACGAGCGCCGCGTATGTTGTAGCGCGCGAAGAAGCCAGAGGTTTTCTTGACCACCAAATATGAAGCGTGGATATGTTACCATGACGGATATTCTTTTCTTTTGCCGCTTCAGTACCCACTTCCTTCACAGGAAAACTCTCTTCTATAAATCTCCTGTCGCTCAACTGGTTCGCCCCCTCCATTGACTACGAATTGTCTATCGGATAGTTCTTTATCTGGTCCGGAGATACGAGGTACCTCACCGACTCTATTCGTTCCGTAGGCGTCAGGTTGTTCGCGGGGTCCTGTATTATATACAGTTCAGGTTCTCTTGCTGCATTCAAAACCACATACAGGAAGTAGTCCGAACCAAACCTCTTCGCCTTGAGCCATTCGTTCTGGGTCAGTTCGACAGGTCCCGTAGTTGCCCTCGCCTTCACTTCAATGTATCTGAATGTTCCATCGACTAACTTCGAACGTATATCGAAGCCGAGATTCTCCTCGCTCACGTTCTGAGGCTCTCTGTTGTGCTGGCTTTCGTAATTCATGGAGATGTCCATCCCGATCTTCTCTATTTCGGGGTCGCTCACCATGAAGGGATCGGATGGCCTTTCGGGGAAGAGCCGTATCACTCCTGCGAACTGGGGCATCGCCATTGTGAGGCTTCTCTCGCTTTCGATCTGCTGGATGAGATTTTTCAGCTGCTGTTCGTAACGCTGTTTCCTGTCCTGCTTGTTTCTAATGGCAAGATCGACGTCTTCGCCCCTGTCTTTGCGCGCCTGCAGATCGATTAGCTCTCCATCGAGTTTAATTATCAGGTGTTCGAGAGAACGAACTCCGTATTTCTGCTTTATCTCGCCCTGGTGATCTCTTTCTTTTTGGAGTTCAGTCAAATACTTCTCCAGTTCGCCTATGGAATAACCTGCCGCTTTCTTCTTCATTTCCTGTATATCGGCGGGATCACAGTGCACCTTTTCTTCCTTCAGATCCCATATTTTATCCGGAGAGACTGAGTAAATCTCATTGTCGTTTACAAAACAGGCGAACAGCCTTTTGCCCGCTGTCTTCCCTTCCCCGTCGGCTATCTCGCCCTCGAAGAGGAATATGTAGCCGTTCATCCTTCCGTCGGGATCGACAAACGTAGCTCCTTCAAGCGGAGTGAGACCGTAATTCTCACTAACCCAGTCGAGAAGGGACTCGAAGAGCGGGTGGCCGAAGGTTATGAATTCGACGTCAGGGTGCCTGAAAGCCTGTTCGTTATCGAAGGTAACTTTGGGATAGCTTCTCAAAATCCTTTTATTCTGAATGCCGTCAAGCTGACGCAATTCAACAGGGACCTTTTCAAGCGAGAAGAACTCCCCACGCAGGTTCATTACGCCGCCCGCTTTCTCGAAGGCCTTCCTGAAGAACCGTTCCGTGTATTCGGGGATCAGTTTGTTTTCTCTGGCGCGCTGAGCCATTTCCCTTATTCTCGTGTAATCTATGAAACTGCTTGCAAGGCTGTCTCCGAGAATGTCTTTCAGCTCGCTGTTCCTTTCGTAATCGACCCAGATATCCATTTCGGCGATTATATCCTCGATCTTCCTTGCGTTTGCTGCCGCTTCCGTTAGCATCTGCGGGAAGTCCCTGCCATAGAATACCTCGCTGAGGACATCGAAGACCTTGTCGTTCCCCAGGGCGCGACGGATCTCATCCAGTTTGTCGAAAAGCCGCTTCAGAACCATCCCCTCTCGTGTATCCTCTGCGACCATGTTGAATACAAAGACCTCTCTGTTCTGACCGTACCTGTGTATTCTTCCCATTCGCTGTTCCAACCTGTTCGGATTCCAGGGGATGTCGTAATTTATCATCATGTGGCAGAACTGAAGGTTTATTCCCTCTCCCGCGGCCTCGGTAGCCACCATTATCTGTTTTTCGTTCTTGAATATGCTTTCAGCGGCTATTCTGTCTTCTAGTCTCATGCCGCCATGAATGGTGGTGACGGTATAGCCCCACTCCATAAGCTTTCTCTCAAGATAGTCGAGAGTGTCCCGTGATTCGGTGAAGACGAGCATCTTTTGATCACGCAAATCGCTGAATTTACCGGATAGTTCTACCAGCGATTCCTTCAAGTGTTTCAGTTTCGTCTCCGACTCCTGGCTTATGATCTTCTTCGCTCGTTGAATGAGATTGTCAAGGGTGTGTACCTCGACTCTCAGTTCGTTTCTGTTCTCGGATACGCTGAGAGCTTCCCAGAGCTCTTCTTCTTTCCATCTGTCCTCTTCCGACATGTCCTCGATGTCGTCATAGTCTATCTGCGGCATGTTCTGCCTAAGCTCGGCCGTCTTCAGCATTTCTTCGAGCCTGTCTTTCCTTCGCTCAAGAGAGCGCAGTAAAGCGTATGTACTGGACGCGAAACGGCGTTGAAGTATAACGAGCGCGAAAGCGATGTTTCTCCTCTTGTCTCTCGACAGGGCTTTGTTGTATTGCTCGTTGACGTATCTCGATAGATCGTTGTAAAGCTCTTTCTCTTCATCGTCCTCTTCATCCAGCCTGAAACTGACTGTGCTCACATGTCTCGGCAAGAAGAGAGGTTTCCCGTCGAAGTCTTTCAATTCCTCTTTGACCCGTCGGATGAACAGGGGATTGTCCCTGTTCTGGATCGATTCTCCGAGCAGTTCCTTCGTTGAGAAATAGCCAGGTTCGAGAAGATCGAGAAACAGCCGGAAGTTTTCCGGGTCGCCCCTGTGCGGAGTCGCCGTGAGGAAGAGAAGGTGTTCCGTCGATTTCGATAGCACTTCTCCCAGTCTGTACCTGTTCGTCCTGTTTATCTTGTCGCCGTACGTGGTAGCGCTCATTTTATGAGCTTCGTCCACTATTATGAGATCAAAGTCGACTGCGGTTATTGATGGAAGTATCTCTTCGCGTTTGGCGAAGTCTATAGAAGTTATTATCTGGTTCTCGGTTTCCCATATGTTCTCGCCGTAACGCGTGTCGAGTTGACCGCGATCGACGACGATGAAGCTTTCTTCGAAGCGTTCCTTCAGTTCCCTGCGCCACTGATCCTTCAGATGACCGGGAGCAACTATAAGCGTCCTCTTTATCACCTTGCGCAACTTCAGCTCTTTTATTATAAGTCCCGCCATTATTGTCTTCCCCGCACCGGGATCGTCCGCTATGAGGAATCGGATTTTCGGGTTTCGCAGCACATACCCATAGACGGCCTCGATCTGATGGGGCAACGGATGAATCTTAGAAGTATTCATTGCAAGCAGAGGATCATAAAGACTTGCATACCTGTAGCGCAGACATTCGAGGGAAAGAAATACTTCCCTGGGTTCCGCCCCAAAAGCAGTTCTATCACTCAACATTTCTATCGTGGAAAGCTCGGATAAAGGTATGAGACTGTCAACAGGACGCCTGGAATAGCGGCTAATACCAACAATTCGCAGGTGATTTCCAACGTTTTCAACTGTATTAACCAGTATCGGCTCGCTCCAGCGCTTGCCGGAAAGAACCGAACCAACCTTTATATCCACCAACAAGCCCCCTATTCTAGCGATGGACAAACAATCGTTCCGTATGACTGTTGGAGCGTTTCCCCTGAAAGCAACGCGCGATGGCAGAAAGCTGCATCGGCTACATTAACCGGTAACGAATCAATAACAGTCTAGCACAGTAAACATTCAGAACAAAATATCCCCGTTTATGCAGTTGAGAAAATCTCTCGATAATACAAGACTATTCTTAGGAACTTCAAGCTTGCTAGAGGGAGAATGAAATCCGTGTCAAAGTTGATGGGTAATAGGATGTTCTATTATTCATGAGGAGTGAAAAACTTAATGCAGTGGTCAGCAAAAAGGCGCGGCACAGGGAGACGCATCATAAGCGAATTTCTAGCATAGCAGCTTTGCCCGACAATCTTTATTCATTAATGCGAAAAGTGTTCTTAGGCTCTTGCTACGATTTCAAATTCAAATCATCTTATGTTGATTGCTTATTTCCAAGATCACAAGATCAATTCGTGGACATTTGGAAGACTCTTGCTCTAACGAGCATATTTATGCTGAACAGGATGACCTTTGAACGTCGCAATATGTGTGGTCATCCTGCATTTTCAATGTTAATAGCCTTTTGAGCAAAACGGCTTAGGGACTTTGAACAAGATTCGTATTCTTTGTCGTCAACAGCTATTACTTCACCAACACCTTCATCGCCGTCTTCCAAAGTCCCTTGTTCAGGAACATGACGACTAGGTCTATCAAGACATCCAGGATGAAGTCGAAGAACTCGGGATCGATCTTCCACTCTTCATCCGGGAGCGCGTCCTTTATCATCTGTTTCACTTTCTCTTTCTTCTCAGCCCCGTTGCCGGGAGATTCTACGTAGCTAGCGAAAATTGTGATTAGGGATATTAACTCTCTTA
>NZ_DJHG01000014.1:0-5561 GCF_002432955.1 Mesotoga sp. UBA5825
ATATCTATCGCTCTCTCTGAAGTCAATAGAAGTTTCTTCAATAGATTGTCCACATCGCGCTCGTTATCTTCGTCAATTTCTATAACCCCAATTCCGCCACCAATTCTTTCAGCCGAAAGGATAGATTCCAGAGTTCCCGCAATCGCCTCGCAGAATCCTGCCAATTCGCTTCTATCACCGTAGCCCTTTATGTAGAATGCGAATCGATTCTCGTATGTGTTGAAAAGCATCCGTTCTTCAGTAACATATCTGCCAAGTGAGTCGGCTATCTTCTTTATTAGATCCTGTGTGTAATGAAATCCGTAGGTCGTTGTAAGAGCCTGAATTGAACTCAGATTAATACCAACCATAGCTCTTTTCCCTGTGGCCCGTTTGTTTACTTCACTCTCCAGGAGGGTTTCCAGGTAAGTGCGGTTATACAGCCCGGTCCATCTATCGTGTTCATTGCTGTACCTGAGATCGTCCTCGATCTTCTTTTGGGCTGAAATGTCGATTATTATCCCCTCAAGGGCCTCTATCGCTCCTTGCTCATCGAATATGCCTTCCCCCATCTCCAGAACCCATTTGCGCGTTCCATCCGCAGTCACGATCGGGTACTCCTGCCTGAACGGGCCTCTCTTTTCAAGCGCCTTTTCCCACTCTTCCCAGAGAAACTCACGGTATTCAGGCGCGATCAAATCGTTGAAAGAGAGGTCCCAGTTGTTCGTGAGACTTCCAGGCGAATAGCCTGTCAGCTCAAGACAACCCGATGAGATATACTTCATCGTCCATTCCCGATCGTAATTGCACCTGTACGCCATTCCGGGGATATGAGATAAAAGAACTGATTTGCTGCGCTCGCTTTCTATTAGATCGGCTTCTATCGCCTTTCTTCTGGTGATATCATTAAGTAGAGCTATCTGGCTAAGAGATCCTTCTCCCGGCAGACTTAGGGAGGCCACTTTCATCTCGACCCATACGATCGAACCATCCGGCCTGATATATCTCTTCTCCATTGAATAGTCTTCAATTTCGCCTGATCTAAGCTTTTCGTAGTACTCCAGGTCCTTCTCCAGATCATCGGGATGTGTGATCTTTGCCCAGCCAAGACTTATGAGCTCTTCTCTCGTCCTGCCGGTGATTCTTTCTACCATTGAATTGATCTGTGTATCTAAGTCTTCTATATCATTTGAGGGGTCACTGCCGTAAGAAATCGCGATGCCTATAGGTGCCTGGTCGAAGATAGTATCGAAAGTCACTCTTTGTTCTTGCAGTTTCTGTTCGATCAGCCGCTGGCTTCTTAGCAGTTCAAGATGAACATTGACTCTGACCTTCACAGCGTCAAAACTAATGGGTTTTCTTATGTAATCAACTGCGCCGAGACTCAGGCCTTTGATTGCGTTGTCCAACTCATCGTAGTTTGTCAATATTATCGTACGCAGCCCCTTGTATCTGTCTTCTGACTTCAGGACTTCAAGCACCTCGAATCCGTTCATTCCGGGCATATTCAGGTCAAGTATTATCAGGGCAATATCATCGTTCTCGTTTATCTTCCTAATAGCCTCTAAACCATCGCAAGCGGTAAGAACATCGTATTCGCTCAACATCCGTCCGATAAGAACTCTGTCTGTAGCTGAATCGTCGACAACCAGGATCTTCTCCCTCATAGATCATCCCCCCAAAACAACAGACTAAATGCAGAAGAACAAAAAGGAGGCTTCATATCTGCCTCACGCGCTGCGCATTTACTGAACGGCAATAATCCAATTGAACAAACAGGAAAATACATTATGAGTGGCAAGCACAAGCCCCCGTCTGCTTCCGGCAGCAAACAGATTAATCATGGGGCGGTCTGTCCTCACCTTTGGAAGCCCGGCAGAAAGAGGCGAAGCTTCTGCATCGTGAAGAAGATCCTCTAGGCCGATCATCCTGGCAAATCGGCCTCTCTTGAATTGCGCTCCTAATTCATCTAACTCGTTCGCTTGCATATGTTTCTCCTGATATTTGTGATATTCTTCGGGTGCAGTTGACAGTATTTGAATAATAGCATATGCCCTTTGCCCTGCAATGCTTCCTCACGAGAGTCTGCAATCATCAACCTCACGCAGCAAGAGAGCATCCCACAAATGCGTCCACTCTCGGGTACCTCCTGTCCATAAAAAACTTCGTTCGCTCAACTCCTCAATTGGATGAATCGACAAATGGGTCCGACCTTGTCTAGCAAAGTTAATGCAATGAAAAAGCGGGTCTGTCACGAAAAGAGCTTAATTGTCTTCACAAGATAGTACAATTCATTCTTCTTAATCGAAAGATAATGATTCGCTCTCAGAATTAACTGGTGAAACATTCCTTATTGATATAATCACTACGTCTTATAGATTCTACTAGTAGAGATTCTTCTTTATCTTATTAGCGTGTCTGATATTCGCCCTGGAAGCTTATTGTAAAGGTCATATACGTCCGGTCATTGTGCTTAAGCAACTACGAAACTATCCATCTGGCCTTACTCAAAACCTTAATCTGAGAGAGGCCGTTTAGGTTGGGAGGTGATTAGTTAGCACTACTTCCGCATGCTTTGAAGAGTAGATCTAGTGTATCGAAAAGCTTATCTGTTTGGAACGCGAGAGGAGGAGTAATTATGAAGAGACATGTCCGGTTTGTTCCACTGTTTGTTCTACTATTCGCTATGGTGTTTGGAGTATCTTCGTTTTCTCAGGATTTCACGACCTTTGTGAACATCCCTTTGACGACTTACTTTGCCAGAGTGCAAGCCAACCCCTACTATCAGCTGGTTAACCTTGCTTCGGTTGACTTTGCTGAGAAGAACTTGAAGGGGACTGATTACGAGAATTTGCCGATTATTTCTCGTTCTTCCACAATTGACGCTGGATTTAGAGGCGCGGACAATTTCGCCGATGTGCCTGCGGGACCTATCACAAGTGAAGAGATGCAACACTTGTATCGCTACGCTAACAAGATATCCGCACTGAAACTAAATGGAAAGCAAGTCATCGAATGGCTGGAAGCCTCAGCTGGGAATTTCTTTCAGATTGATCCTGAGGTCACCGACGATCAGATTCTCGTAAATTTTGGATTTGACTGCCACCATTTAGACCAGTTCTGGGGCATAACCTATATCTATGATGTTACAAAGCCTCTTGGAAGTAGAGTAGCTCGCGCAGAGTACAAAGGAGTTCCTCTCTCCGAGGATATGGAGTTCATTGTAATGGTTGACAGCTACAGAGCGAGCGGAGGCGGCGGACTGCCTCATGCAGTTCCCGAGAATGTCGTTCTTGAGTGGGATGTAGACTACAAGACAATGGTTTTCGAGTATCTTGATTCTCTTGGAGGAATCATGCCTGAGTTAGTCATAAACTGGTCGATAAAGCCCGTCGAGACTGCAGGCAGGGTGCTTTTCAAGACAGGTGGGGAATGGGGAACGCCTGTGCTTGAGTACATGGAAGTAGCTGAGGAGTTGGGAATTGAACAAGTAGATCACATTTCGTACGTAGGCACAGATGACGTTTGGGGCCTATTCGAAATTGACTTGTCTAAGGTGAAGACACCTCAGTTCTAATAAGCGTTGTGAAGTCCTGTTTTCAAATTTGCTGTGACTTAGTATTACTGGCACTCGCTCATATTGTATGGTGAGTGCCAGCTCAAAACAGCAGAGGGAGGTAATCATAAATGCCGAAACCAAGAGGCACAAGATACTTATTTCTGACGTTATCATTTGCTATTTTGATTGCTTTGTCTGCATTCTCGCAAGAATTTGCAGCCGATGAGCCCAGACAAATAGTGCTCACTTGGCAGAACGATCCAAGTACAACCATGACAATTACCTGGCGAACCGATATTGAAGGAGAAAGATCGCTTGCATTCTTCTCGACCAACAAGGACCTGGATATTGACGAATACGAGTCGAAAGAGGCAGAGACATATACTTTTGAAGAAACAGCAGCTTGGCTGCATACTCTAGAACTGACTAACCTTCTCCCAGGTGAGACTTACTGGGTAGTTCTGCAGACGGATGACGGTACAAGTGACAAGTTCTGCTTCAGAACAGCTCCCGAGAATCCAAGTGACATCAAGTTTATTGTGGGATCCGACGCACAACATCTGCGTTCACAGATGAGTGTGATTCGAGAAGTTCACCGGAAGGCTGCTGAAGAGGATCCTGATTTCTTCGTTTATTCCGGAGACTTCGTTAATGCTGAGCTGAGCGATTATGAATGGGATCTGTTCTTTGACTTATGGCATGAACTAATGATCACAGACGAAGGCAGAAGAATACCAATAATACCTGCCTTAGGTAATCACGAGGTTGTTGCCGGTTATGGCGGCTCAATAGAAGCAGCAGTCTTCTACTTCAATCGATTCAAGATGCCGGCTCCTTACACTTATCACGTAATTAACTATGGCCCTGAACTGACCATAATATCCCTAGATTCTGGTCACGCGTCTCCGGTAGATGGAGAACAAGTCGCCTGGCTTGAGAAAACTTTGCAGGAAAACCAGGACAGCACATGGACTTTTGCCCATTGTCATGACGGCGGATGGTGGGGGTCCGGAGCAGTCCCAACGAAAGTCAGATGTTTATGGGTTCCTCTCTTCGAAAAGTATGGAGTGGATGTTGTACACAGCGGACATATTCATTCCTACATCAAAACCTGGCCCATCACAGGAATTAGTGAATTAGCAGGAGAAATCGACAATATGATCGAAGAAGGTCTTGAGAGAGCCGGGGAAAACTACGAGCCAGGAAAGAATTACGCTCCGCCCCTTCAGCCGAATCTACTTAAGCTATCTCGAGGAAGCTGGGAGGAACTAGGTTTCGATTCGCTTTCTGCTGGACTCAGAGAGCTGACATACATGCTGTCGCTCTTCGTTATTCAGTCAGGAGAGGCAACAAAGGAGCGCGTATTTGATCAGATAAGTTCGACAAAGTTGTTTGAGAATTTCTGGAAGCCTGTCCTTGATTCAGAATCTTATGAGGACAATGCGTTGATTGACGAAGAGAATGGAGTGTACTACATCGGCGTCGGTGGCCTCGGAGCAGAAATGGGCGGAGGTAGAGACCCCGACAAGTACTGGTGGTTGAAAGAAGCAGGATCTGACCACCATTACTGGCGCATAACAATTGACGCGTCAAACNNAACCAAGTAATCTGGCTAAGGGATTCTCTTGATTTCGAAAAATACCTGATACTATCTCGAATAGAGTTTATTATCTGAGGGCACATTTTGTGCCCTCTTCTGTTGTTAGTTATGAGTAAGGAGAGAAGCCGTGTTGGAACAAATCTTGCAGGAGAAGAACACCAGGATTCAGAATCATAGTCGATAAGTATCGTAATCAGACAATCGTTCTCCAACAAGGAGAGGATTTAGCGGTCAATATGCAAGCAAAGCAAAGGTCTCCAAGATGAGCCTATTGAAATACATTTACTGTATTTCACAGCGATTAGGCAGTCTTCTCGCTTAAGCTTGCAGTGGCGTGTTCCTACAGACAAATCTTATATCTGCTTGCTCCCGTTCCGGATGATGAGCAACCATCCTTTGGTTTCCTGGCGAAGCCAGCCATGC
>NZ_DJHG01000053.1:0-4087 GCF_002432955.1 Mesotoga sp. UBA5825
CGATTAAGCATGGCTAGAAGTTCCCTTCTCGCCTTCTTGGCACACCGCAACTTGCATCTAGCAACTTATCCTTACGATTCTTGGCAGTCGCAAGTAGAGTTTTTTGTGTTTTTATGTATGAAGTGTAGGATTGAAACGAAAGGGTTCATGAGGTAAACCAAATGCTGTTATTCTATACCATCATTAGAAGGGAGGAAAAGAAATGTTCAAGAAGAGTCTTGTGTTTTTTTCACTGTTTACCTTGATAGCGCTCGGTGGCTGCTCTCTCTTTAGGGCGATCAAGGTTGAAATTCCCGATCAGCAGGTGACAGAGGGTGAGGAGCTTGTTATTGGCCTTAGCCAGTTTGTTTTATCATCTGTTTCCGACGGGATATCATTCTCGATAAGCAGCGGACCGGGCAGAATTGTCGGAAGGGATTATGTGTTTACGTCTTTGCCCGGTGACAGCGAAAACAGCCCTTTTAAAGTGAGAGTAAGCGCAAGTGATGAAGGCAAGAGCGGAGTTGCAGAGTTCCGGATCAACGTAAGTCCCATTCCGGAAGGTCAAGAGGCTGAGATCAAGTTATCGGGAGAGACTGCCGAAGAGTTTGAACAGATTATTGATGATTTCGTGAAGAGGAATCCTGAGAATCCCGAAGGACACGCGATTCGTGGAGCTATGAAGGCCATTCCGCAATTGCTGAAACTTCTAGACATATACAATTCGCAGATTGGTTCCCTTGACATTGCAGGGACAATGGATCGAGATGAAATACTGTCAAGTTTCGAAAACCTCGTCTCGAATCCTGATCGAATCGCACAGAGCCTTTCATCTGACATACGCGCAAAACTACTGAATATGAAGCTGAAATCGGCGTTGATTCTTAGAAAACCGCAGCTTCTGATAAATGCTCTTTCTTCTCGTAGGCCCATAGCCAAAAATCCCGATTATTCACTCTGCGGGGAGATCACCGATTTTCAGGAGGAAATGGAGGATTACGCCGATGGCCTTCAGGAAGTCTGGGACGATATCTCCTATTTGAGCGGAGAGATGAGTATTGTAGTAAAGGTATTCCTAAATGAGTTCGATTGGGACGAAGATGGAGTTGTTGAAAGCGACAGAGAGCTGATACTTGAAGTAGTGAGTGAAAATGATTCCATAACCTACTCAGAAAACTTCCGTCTCTATTCGGATATCCTTTTCCTGGAGAAGAAGCCAAAAGGTGATCACATAGTCTCGATCGAGGTTGATCCCAGTGGCGGTGACGCAGTGTTCGATCTCGATTTCTGGTTCATGATCTCACAGGGGTTGGATATAGAGGACGCTCCTGGATTCGATGAGAACGATTATCTCGTAATCGATGAAGGAGAGATAGCGATTCTAAAAATGCTGGTTGGCAGTGCTCTTTCAAGCGCCAGAGCATTCACCATTTATGATCTTGAGCCATCGGAGGCTTTCATGGAGTATTTCGAAGACACCGATGATGATGAGATAGATCCTCCGGAAATCGATACAAATAGCGACGGAAATATCGACGCGTCAGAAGTTAAAGCATTTATTGGCACGTCCTTCTTGACATTCAGGAACCCCTTCGAAAGTCCTCTATGGCTGAGTTTGATAAGGGATATCGCTTTGGAGATACCTGAAACGACGATGCTGATGGCAGAGGATCTCTTGAAGGACACACGGACCGAAGGCAACAAGCACAACTTGACCTCACAGTGGTACATCCCGTTCGATCAGGACGCTTACGATACCCTTTCAGAAAACGCGAACGAATTGGAAGAGCTGCTGGACTACATAAGACCAAACGGAGAAGATCTCGATACTGAAATCCCAGTCGATGAAGAAGGTAAGACGATTATCCTGAGACTATACAACATTTTCGACCACCCCGAGGGCTTTTCCGATCTCTTAAGCTTCTTCCCTACCCTTATAAACTATGAGATGCTCGAAGGAATTGAATTTCCCGACCCAACGTTTGGCGGCGCCGTAGTTAACCTTCCGAAGTCGATCTCGCTGGATAACTGAGAGCGAACTTATTCGAGATGAATTGTGGAGCAATGACCTGTAGATGAAGGTTCGTTGCTCCATTTGCTAAAAGTGGGCTTAGAATAATACTGCTGGTGGAGTTTCCAGTATGTCTATGGATTTCATAAAACATCTGCAATAAGATCAACAGGAGGTGTAACAATGAAGCAACTACTAATGATTTTGGTCTTATTGAGTGTCTTTCTTTTCTCAGGGTGTGGTCTGTTGCAGTATTTCACTGTAGCCGAGGTTGTCGAACAAGAGACTGTAGAACAGTTTAATATCGAGAAATTCAAGAACGACGATGAAATCGAAGCTCCTGTTTTCAGAGGGTATTTTCTCAATGTCGATTATTCTTATCCAGAGCTGTTTTTGCAATGTGGCCCACAGACTCGAATCACCGATGAGATTGCCGCGATCGCCGATCAGTTTAATGACAATAAGAATTTGTCGACAATTAAAGAGATATACGGCTGGATGATGGGAAACCTGAGGGGAGTTGAGGGAGAGAAGTTTGGCAGAACATCACATGAAATCATAACAACCGGGGGAGTAACTGGCTGCACAGACTATGGACTGGCTTTCGTGTCGCTTGCAAGGGCAAAGGGGATTCCTTCCGTATTCATCCAGACTGCTCGGATTGACTGGATCGAGGCAAGAAAGAAATCAAACAGTGGCATGATAGTAGGTCATATTCTTGTCGAAGTCTATTTAGAAGAAAAATGGTATCTTGTAGACTCGACTTCCGGCAGGCTTTACCTTAATTATGACAGAAACAACTTCTCGCTCCCCGATGGGTACTATGTGTTTGCGAAATCTATTGAGGTATGGGATTCTGGGGCAAAGGACGAAAAAGAGAACTGGCAGATGATGATGGATCTCTTCTGGATCTTTGATCCTTCAGTCTATAACAATCCGGGATACGACTATATTGACCTCACGACAGGGGAGACGAAGTCATCCGGAGTCTTCACCGGTCACTCAACCGTAATAGGAAGTTCGGCTCTCATTTTTGGAAAACAGAGTCCGGTTGAGCTGTTCAATGATAGATTCACGGTACATCTTTCTAACAAGAGGCTTCTCGATCTCTGCTTCGCCGATATAGACGAAGTGATGAGTACTCAGAGGATAATAGTCCTTCACTCTCTCGATCAGCCCGCCACGATGCCCGACTACATGTTGGGCATTATACCGGAGTTCTCGTCTTCGGAAACGCCCGTAATCCTTAACGAAATCAGGGACGGCAGGAGAATTGTTCTTATAATGACAGATACAACTGACGAATTGATGAAAATAATCAGAGAACTGCCCGAGGACTTTTTGGACGGCCCACTAAACGATGAGAATGTTCCTGATATCGAAATAGTGAAAAACTCAGTTCTAGTTTATGGGATGAGCAACCCTGTGGGAGTATTCGAAGAGAGATTCATAAAAGGATTTTCAAGAAAGGGCTTTCTAAGTCTTGGCAATTCACAATACGAAAGATTTCTGGAGACGGAACTCGTCGTAGTCCTCTACTCACTCGATTATCCCGACAAAATGCCACTTTATATCGAAGAATATCTGCCGGAGTTCTCGTCTTCGGAACTGCCTGTAATAGTTAACGAATGGAGAGAAGGTAAGCAGATAATCTTAATCAAGACATCTACCGAGGCGGAACTGATCGATTTGATCGGACAACTTCCGGTTGACTTTCTTTTGAGGTAGAGGAAGATTAAGCTTCACTCAAAAAAGTTCCATTACAACGGAAAAACGGTCTGTATACTGCACAGTAAGTTACTGGCCAGTATACAAATGTGAAAAACCACTCGAAAGAATTCATGAAGACCGGGATATAAGTGCTTAAAACCCCCAATTTCATATTCTTGCTTAGGCAGAAAAATGCCGGTCCGATAAAAAACGGTGACTTGCCGCAAGTAGTCTTCACCAATTGTTGCTGCGTTTCTTATTGTAAGCCAGTTATTCTACGGCAAAATGCCAATCCTGTAATCTAGCAAAATATGAAACATGCGGAGAACGGAGAACCATTCAACGGAGAACCAGTTTCACTTTGTTCTTTCCAACCAACCCCGAACC
>NZ_DJHG01000053.1:4124-4630 GCF_002432955.1 Mesotoga sp. UBA5825
ATGCAACTCACAACTTGGAACTGGTTCTCAAACAAAAAGGAGAGTCAAAAAGACTCTCCTCTTGTATAACATCTGGGCGATACCTACTCTCGCATGCAGTTGCCCACATACTACCATCGGCCCGAGACGGCTTAACTGCCGGGTTCGGTATGGAGCCGGGTGTTTCCCGCCCCGGTATCTTCACCCAGAATATCTGTTCACTCAAGAGTACATAGGGAAATAAGGTAAAGGAATCGGATTATTAGTACTGGTCGACTGAACACTTCACAGTGCTTACATCTCCAGCCTATCTACGTCCTCTTCTCGAACGATCCTGAGAGACCTAGTCTTGAAGCGTGCTTCCCGCTTAGATGCTGTCAGCGGTTATCACTCATGAACGTAGCTACTCAGCTACTGCCGCTTGCACGACAACTGATTCACTAGAGGTTCACTAACCCCGGTCCTCTCGTACTAGGGGCTACCCTTCTCAAGTCTCCTACGCTCGCAACAGATAGGGACCGAACTGT
>NZ_DJHG01000051.1:0-2514 GCF_002432955.1 Mesotoga sp. UBA5825
TAAACCTTAGAGTTTGCTTAGAAACGTAGCTCTAATAGCGCCAGCGGGTGAAGTTGATGTAGTGGATGAATTCCTACGGGGTAAGAATCGACCCGGGAAGATCCCTTACTCAAAGCGAAAGGGACCGTAATGAGCCGGTCCCTTTCAAGACCAATCTTCAAGAAGACCCAATTAAGAGAGCTCCGCAAAGACTATCTCGTCCTCATTTGAGTCAAGCTTTCCGTAACCCGGGCCGTTTCCATTGCAGGAGTCGTTAGGAGCACCGTAACCCGCATCGTCGTCAGGGCCATCTGGAATCCCGTCTCCCGGTCCACTGCCGTTGATTGAAAGAGCAATTCCAAAAGCAAGGAGAAAGAAAAGCACAATTGCGGTTAGTCGTTTCACCATCATCCCTCCGTTTTGCTCAAGTGATTAGATCTTATTGTTTTACTCATTAAAGAGTGATTAAAAACTGATGTATAGGTTTACTACACTCCGTCTTCTCATCTAGACTTCTAGATTAGCAATTTGCCGGGAATCTCATTGACTTATGTTAGTCTATACTCCCTATGGTCGAGCAATACAAACTTTCTTCGACTTTGCATGTCTCTCTATCCAGCAACAAAACTAATCCTCTTGAACTCCCATCTGAGAAAAGGCCGCCGCTTACCCGGTATTAAAGTAGCGGCGGCTGGACTAGGGGTAAACAGGGGTACAAGTGTGGTACTCTCATTCGGAGACGGACTCTCCAACTCCAAAGATATTCTTGAAAGCGTTCTGGATCTTCATGAGCAATCTATTCATCAAGCGAACAAGCAAAGGCTCTGAACTTTCCGCTTCTTCCTCCAGGTTTTCCAGTTGCAACGATGTGCTGCCTCCCGAATCAACTTTACCGGCTCCGGGACCTTCTCCCTTTCCTGTTCCCGGAGATCCAAACCCTGCCCCGGGTTTCTGTCCATCGGGAATGCCGTCGCCGGGGCCCTTGCCATTATTTGCCAGGGCCAGACCGAAGAACAGTGAAACAAATAGGACAATCAGTATGGCTTTTCTCATAATCGTCACCCCCTTGTATTTGTACTCAGATCCTAGAACATCCGTGATTAAAAAGACATTAATGAAGAAAGACCTTTACGACTGCCAGACATGTTGGCTCAGTCGATACAGACGAATCTGATACAATCGGAAATGAACTGAAAAAAGGGAGGTGCTGATTTTGGAGTGTGAAGTCGACAGAAATCTCGAGAAATGCAACTGCACTTATTCCGGCTGTCCCAGAAAGGGCAAGTGCTGCGAGTGCATAGCTTATCACCGAAAGAACGGAGAGCTGCCTGCATGCTACTTCACAGATGAACAGGAGAAGACCTGGGACAGAAGCATAGAGTATTTCGTGAGAATTAACAGCAAGAGATGATCTTGAAAGCCGGTCTGATTTCCTCGATCAACTCCGCACTACCGAGAAGTGCTAAAATAGAATGATTTTAAATTACATATTCTCGAGTTTTATCGGGATTTTCCTGGAGGAAGAATTGACTCAAGAGTTTTATAAGCGCTTCTTTTCATTGAAAGAGTCATATTGGATTCTCTTCAACGGCATCAGAACGGTGGGCCACATGTCACGATCAAAGCGGAACGGAGAGCTGAGTACAGAGCTAATCGAAAAGGTTATGCTCACCGTTACCGAAATAAATGGATGCGAAGTTTGTTCGGTCTTCCACAACAAAGTTGCCGAAAAAGAGGGAATCAAAGAAGAAGATATCCAGATGCTTTTCGTCACCGAAGTTGAAGAACTTCCACAAGATGAAGCTCCTGCCATTCTCTTCGCCAGGGGGTATGCAACTTCTTCCGGCAAACCATCTGAGCACTCATGGAAGAGTCTCATCCAGAGTTATGGGGAATCCAAGGCCAAGGGCATATTGGGCGCAGTTAGAACGATAATGATGGGCAACAGCTTCGGCATAGCCTGGGGAGCCCTCTCAAATAGGATCAAAGGTAGACCCGTTAAAGGTAGCAGTCTCTGGTACGAGATCAGTATGCTTCTCTCTTTCATCTTCTTCATCCCTGTGGCCTCGGTACACGCCCTGCTCGCCAGTCTTTTCAAAAAGCCCATAATAGCCTTCCAAGCACAAGAGGCCGCTGCTTAGACCGTGGCTGCTGATAGGTTGGTAAGAGCAAGAACAGANNACAGAAGTGATGCTGCCTCCGGTGATGCTCTTCGACACCTATTCTTTAAGGCAACACATCCATTCAAAGGAATTTGATTGGTGCTGGCAGTGTTAGAATTTGGTTGAATACCACGAGGAGGTGTTGGCAGTGAAGAAAGCTAAATTCTTTGTTCTGGTCGTTCTGCTTCTTTCAATCCTTTCGTTTTCAACTACCATCAAGATATATCTAGTAACCGATTATCATTCCCACGCAATTCCCTTCTATTCTGAAGGGCGACACGGGTTCGGGGGAATCGCCAAGATAATCGCTTTTCTGAAAGACAAGACTGGTGACGAAGACACTCTGGTCTTTGGCGGCGGAGACATGATAAAC
>NZ_DJHG01000010.1:0-14535 GCF_002432955.1 Mesotoga sp. UBA5825
CTAGTCGTCATGTTCCTGAACAGGGGACTTTGGAAGACTGCGATGAAGGTGCTGGTAAAGTAATAGCTATTTGCAGATAGCGATTGAGAAACACAATGTTTCTAAGCGACTCGAATACAAACAAACGCACTGTATTTCACCTTCTTTTTTAGCCCGGCTTCAAAGCCGGGTTTTGTTTTCAGTGCAAACTCATCTATAATCTATCTGGATGCGGCTTTTTATTATGGGGAATCGAGAACGAGAATAAGGGGGATCACTATGAAGAGAATCCTGCTTCTCCTTCTGTTAGCTGCATCGGCAGCCGTTCTTGCCATGACTCCAATTACCCTTCGCTTCGGCGACATAACCGCTACTTATTTTGAAGAGCATCTTATTCTATTTGACAGCATCCAGGAGTACGATGAAGCCGTCGTCTGGTCTATCGTCGACGGTGACACGATCACCTTGAAAAGAGGGATAACACCGGATGCTCTTGAAAAAGTAAGGCTGATAGGAGTGGATACACCGGAAAGCGTTCATCCCGAAAAAAGTGTCGAGCATTTCGCTATTGAAGCCTCTAATTTCGCGAAAGCAATACTGGAAGATGAGAATGTCCTCCTTTCCTACGACTGGAATCCCACTGATACTTACGGAAGACTCCTGGCTTACGTGTGGCTTCCTGCAGAGTACGAGGGAGAGACATATAACATCCTGTTTAACCTTCTTCTCATTTCTAGCGGTTACGGCCATGCATATACTAGATATGTTTTCGATGAGAACTACATGGGAATCTTCATCGAAGCTGAAAGGCTTGCCAGACTCGGACGGTTTGGTTTATGGAAGGAAGAAAAGCCAGACAGCATCTTGCTGCCTGAGTATGACCCTATTGTTTACATAACAAGCACCGGAGATAAATACCACATCGAAAGCTGCCGCTTCCTCGAGAACAGCAAGATACCTATTGTCCTATCAGAAGCAGCCAGGAGGGGATACATTCCTTGCCGCGTCTGCAAACCGCCTGAATTGAAGCTTCCCTCTATTAGCGTAGTTGAGGAAGACTTTATAACAGCCATTACAGAAGAAGGAAGTGATGTGATACTCTACCCAGACGGCACTTGGGAGTATGCAGAGCCTTCTGAAGGAAGTCAATGAAGATACAAGGAGGCCTTAAGAAAAGAATCTTGCTTGTTCTGGTTCCGCTTATCGGTACTTTTTCTCTTGCCCTGACGCCAACCTCATTGAAAATCGTTGGTTTGGAACTGAGCTACTGTGAGGAATTCCTTGACCGGTTCGACGAGGCAGCCGATCATAACGAGGCCATCGTGTCAAGCATCATAGATGGTGACATACTCACTCACAGTTATCCGGCACAAGTACCTGAATCTGATCGAAGTCATCCGTTTAATTGGCATCGATTCTCCCGACAGCAGCCATCGCCATCAGTCCGTAGAAAGATTCGGATCCAGGCGTCCGACTTCGCCAGACTACTGCTTGAAGACTGAAGAGTACTCCTGACTTATGATGAATTGCCAAAAGACACTTGCGGAAGGTTCCTGGCTTATGTCTGGCTCCCCGCAACATATGAAGGCGAGACTCGTTATGTTCTTTTCAATCTGCTCGTAGTGGCAAACGGATACGCACATGCTTACACGAGACATCCCTTCAACGGTTCCTACATGGAGGTATTCATTGAATCCGGAAGACAGGCAGGACTTGACAAGAGAGGCTTGTGGTCTGAAAAGGGATTCGCCAGTGTAACGGCAGAACCACCGTATAACCCGATCGTGTACATAACAAACACCGGGGAGAAGTATCAACAATATCACTGCCAGTATTTGCTTGAAAGCAGAATTCCGATTAGGCTTTCGGAAGCTGTTTACCTTGGCTATGAGCCGTGCAGCGTTTGCAGGCCGCCTAAATCTACATTGACCCGCAATAGTATCGAAGCTTGAAGCACAACAAGGAATCTCGTAAGAATGAAATACAAGGAGAATTCCAATAGAAGAAGCTGTTTGATTTGAGGTGATTCGACTTGAGAAAGCAGAAATGTTCTAATATTCAGAGAGCTGTAAAATATATTGTTCAAATTGGTTTAACAATTGCAATTGCCTTGTTGAGTATTTGCGCTTTGTTGCTTATTAAGATTCGTTGCGACCGAGTACAGCAGTAGGTCAACAACGAAAAGGATCAAGAGGTCCCAATTTCTCATCGAATTGATTCTGTGTAGCACTTATCATCTAGTGCTTAATAGAATTTGGAATCGACGAAGAAGGACATATCACATATCTTATACCGAAACTTTGAAAGANNGACACCTGAATTGAGTTCACGATCATCTCTTTGAAAAGTGCATCTTTGACAATTACTTAGATTCACATTCGGCTCAGAGCAAACTGCAGAGGTGCGTGAAGCGCGGAAATATTTCCGCTGGGCCGTGTTCTTAGAAAGCGATTCGGCTAATTTACAGCAGAAAGCAACATTTGACACTTGAATATATATCAGGTTATTTGCCTCAAACAAGACATGCTAGTTATGTGTCATTTCCAGAGTTCCATTGGACTTTCATACATCATCACAGCTTGAGAGATTCGTGTTAGGTAATCATTTTGAATTCGTTTCGGAAATTTGTATAATGTTATTACGCTTATTGATCTATTATTTCAGTGATCTTTCTTATAGAATACCACTAGCAAGAGAAATCGATAGCTTTGTTTCCAGGAGGCAAAGAAGTGCAAAATGCAAGCTCACAACAGAAAAAAGCAATCGAAACACTCGACGGACCTTTGCTAGTAATTGCGGGTCCCGGGTCTGGAAAGACTTTTACTCTAGTTGAAAGGACTGTCCACATTGTAAAGGAAAGACGCGTTGATCCAGACCGAATACTTCTATCGACCTTCACTGAGAAAGCCTCCTCAGAGCTTCTTTCGAGGGTGTCGCAGCGTCTATATGAGGAGCAAATAAACTTCAACGTCAACGAAATGTATCTCGGGACAATTCACTCAATTTGCAGTCGCATAGTAGATGAGAACCTCGAATTCACGAGACTTAAGAGAAACTACACAATTCTTGATCAGTTTGGCCAATATTACTTCATATATCAGCGAATCCACAGTTTTCGAAATCTTTCAGGAATAGACTCGATACTTAGAAGTGGAAACTGGTGGCTTAATGCTGTCGAAATTGCTGGCTTGATGAACAAACTGACGGAAGAGCTTGTCGACTCGCAGAACCTTCTAGAATCAGATGATCAAAAATTGCAGACACTAGGAGTCTGTCTCAATCTGTACCGCCAATACTTGCGTGAGGAGAACGCACTTGATTTCTCAAATATTCAGTATGAGACATATCAGCTACTCACTACTCACGATAATGTTCTGAAGAATCTTCGAAAGAAGATTTCCTACCTTATGATTGACGAATACCAAGACACAAATACCATCCAAGAGAAGATCTTCTTACTTATTTCTGGAGAAAGGCACAACATATGCGTGGTTGGAGATGAAGATCAAAGCCTGTATCGATTTCGCGGTGCGACCGTAAGGAATATCCTTGAATTTCAACGGAACTTTGATCCTGGCAAGTGCAAGCTAGTTGTTCTCAATGAAAACTATCGCTCTCATCCCAAGATAATTGACTTCTACAACCGTTGGATGAGCGAACAACAATGGGAATATGAAGGAAAAAGGTTTCGCTTCGAAAAGACAATCTCCCCTCGTGAAGGTGTCTTTGCCAACAATCAGACTGTAGTAAAAGTGGCCGGTACAGATTCTGGAAGCCCCTGGCACGAGGAAATTCTTGACTTTCTCCAGCAACTCAAGAGAACTGGGGTGATAGACAACTGGAATCAAATTGTCTTTCTTTTTCAGTCTGTTAAGAACCCACAAGTAATTGCTTTAGCAAGTTTTCTCGAAGAAAAAGGTGTGAATGTCTATTCTCCGCGATCAAATCTGATCTTTGATAGAGAAGAGTTCAAGCTCCTTATCGGCGCATTCTACTATCTCTTCGCCTGGTATGAAACAATCAGATCTAAGGACAGCTCATATACGAATCCCATTTGGGCCTATCTTGATGACTGTTTCCGTCTGTTTGTTGAAAAGCTCAGGCTAAATGAGAATGCAGAACTACTTACGTGGTGCAAGAATAAACTGAAGTATCACAGAAGCAATTTCGGCACAACGAACTATGGCTTCTCAGCACTCTTCTACGAGCTGCTACAGTTTCCCCTCTTTAGCGAGTTTCTTCATGAGAATCTTGTATCTGGCATCATAGACAGCAGACCTGCGAGAAACATCGCTCTTTTCTCCCAGCTTCTTGTGAAATTCGAGTATCTTCACAACATAAAGGTATTATCTTCTAGATTCATAGACAAGACCATCATTGATTTTTTCGATAAGTACCTATATTTCCTCAAAGAAGGTGGCTTGGACGAGTATGAAGATGACTTCGACTATGCTCCGAGTGGGTGCGTTTCATTCATGACAATTCATCAGTCAAAGGGCCTTGAGTTTCCTGTGGTTATTGTAGGTTCGCTTGGAGCCTCGCCAAGAAAGAATTACACGGACTTAGATGAGTTGCTCCAATCTGGTTATTATTCAAGACCACCTTTCGAGCCAATCAAAGAGACCAAATATTTCGACTTCAGGAGACAGTTTTTTACGGCCTTCTCACGTGCGCAGGATCTCTTGGTTCTGACGTGTCAAGAAGTTTTACCCGGAAACGGGCGTCGAAAAGTACCATCTGCGCAGTTCGTGTCACTATATGAGAGTATTCCCTACTGGCGAGATGACTCTTTTGACTTCAAGCTGCTTTCTTTGCATTCTATAAAAGAGACTTCGATCAAGAGAGAGTACTCGTACACTACTCACATACTGAACTATGAGGCCTGTCCAAGGCAGTATATGTTCACAAAATACCTTGGTTTCGAGCCAGTGAGGGCTAACCCCATTCTGTTTGGAAATCTTGTTCATGAGACAATAGAAGATATCCACAAAGCAGTTCTTCGCGATGAAACGCAACTGCTAGACAGAGATATTATTGAAAAATGGTTCAGCAGTAATTACAGGAGTCTGAGCACAAAAGAAAGAGTGTATCTTGCGCCGGAAACACAGAGAGTTGCTCTTGAGCAAGTTCTAAAGTACTTTGAGAGAAAGCGAGGCGATTGGTCGGATATTCGAGAAGCAGAAGTCGATGTATCGCTTGTGAAGGAAGCCTATATCCTTAAGGGGAAGGTGGATCTTATTGCCGGTACTGGTGATACTGTGCAGATAATCGATTTCAAGGCCGAGAAAAAGCCGGACCTTCAAGACGAAAGAGACAGAATTGATCAGTATAGAAGGCAACTGGAGATCTATGCTCATGTTGTCGAACAAAAGACCGGGCTCAAAGTAAGCGGTATGCTGCTCTACTACACTGGCGAAAGCGATGGCAGTCCGATAATTTCTTTCAGAAACGATCAATCTTCGATAAACCGCACAATCGATCAAGTTAATAACGTCGTCGATAACATAGAATCATTGAAGTTCTCAATTGAAACAAGGCCAATCAAGCAGTGCTCAAACTGTGATATGCGACACTATTGTGACCGAAGGGGATAGGAGGAACTTACCTTGGAGAACAATCAACAAAAACTCGACATTGATATTCAAATGCATGCGACTGATAATGAAAAGTACGAATTCGAGCCATTACAAGGTCGGCCAATGTTACAGTGGCGCGGAAAGAGACCTTTCAAGTCAACTCACTTTTATCCAGCCCAGCTGAAAGAGAGTTTTGGGGAACCTGTGAATGACTGGATGAACAAGCTGTATTGGGGTGACAATCTTCAAGTCCTCAGTCACCTTCTCAAGGATTATCGTGGAAAGATACAGCTTATATATATTGATCCACCATTTGACTCAAAAGCTGATTACAAAAAGAAAGTAGAACTCAGAGGGAAAGAGATCAAAAACGACTACAATTCCTTTGAAGAAAAGCAATACACGGACATCTGGACAAATGATGAGTATCTTCAGTTTATGTATGAAAGGTTAATCGTTATGCGAGAACTGCTTTCTGAAAATGGGTGCATATACCTTCACTGCGATTATAGGAAAGTTCATCACCTAAGATGTCTAATGGATGAGATATTCGGAGAATCTTCATTTCTGAATTCTCTTGTCTGGACATTTGATACAAGGAGTTCTAGAAAATCCTCATGGAAGAGATGTCACAACGATCTACTTCTCTACAAGAAAGATGATCCCCCTGTTTTTAATTGGTCAGAAGAAACTGTTTTGGAGGCACTTTCTGAGGAAACTATCGCAAAATACCGTCTTGAAGATGAAAATGGTAAATATAGACTTAACGGAAGGAATGTAAAGGGAAGTCCTATTCAAAGTGCAAAGGATGTAGACACTTCCTGGGAAATTACACATCCCGAATTGGTTGTGAGAGACTATTTGAGACCTGGAAAAGTACCTTCGGACTATTTTCACATTCCAATAGAAAATCAAGCTTCACACAACAGAACAGAATATCCAACACAGAAACCAGAAGAGCTTTTGTACAAACTAATTTTAGCATCTTCGAACGAAGGTGATATAGTACTTGATTGCTTTATGGGATCAGGAACGGTACCAGCAGTTGCTTTGAAGCTAGGAAGACGCTTCATCGGAGTAGATATCAATATGGGCTCTGTTCAAACAACCACACAAAGACTATTGAAAGCAAAGAATGATGTCGAATTCGGGCAACTAAGATTTGATGAAACTGCCACCTATTTCACGAGCTTTCAAGTATATAGTGTAAACAACTACGATATTTTTCGCAATCCCGTTCAGGCTAAAGAACTTCTAATGGAAGCACTCGAAATACAGAAACTCCACAATAACTCTATCTTTGATGGTGAAAAAGATGGTAGAAAAGTCAAAATTATGCCTGTCAATCGAATTGCTGCACAAGAAGATGTTATAAACCTGGCACGCAATCTTGACTACAAGAGTTATGAGAAGAAGAAGAAAGACCACCCGCATTCACCAGTCGATCAAATAACTCTTGTCTGCATGGGGCATGAACCGGATATTTCTGCCAAGTTTGTCAAAGAAACTGGATACAACATAGATGTCAAGGTTCTAGATATTCTGAGAGACAGAGAAGATCTATGCTTCGAACGTGATTCAGAGGCAGACATTAAAATTGAAGAGGGTAAACTTGTAATCAGAAGCTTCTATCCAATGAATCTTCTTCAGAAAATCAGCATGTTCAAGGAAGATATCGAAGATTGGCGAGAACTTGTTGATGCTGTATATATTGACTGGGATTATGATGGAGAAACGATGAAACCCGCTGTGATAGATATACCAGAAGATAAGAAGCTTGTTTCAGGCCAATATGATGTTCCTGAGGGAGCAAGAAATATCAAAATAAAGATAGTTGATCTACTTTCTGAGGCTTATGAAGGTGAGATATATAATGGCTAAGAAGCAGGTCACAATGGACTTCACGTTTTTCAAACATCTGTGGATGTTTTATCAGAAGAATAGAAAGACTATCATTTCCAAGTATCAAGGACCGACAAAGAAATTTCTTCAGTTCAATGGTCCTGAGAATCCGGATCGCTTTCTAAGAACACCTCAATATGAAGCTTTTGAGATGTATGTTTTCCTGAAAGAAGGACTCAAGAACCTCAAGATGAGCAACATTTTCAAGGCATGGTACGATAGGAGCGACATATTTGAACTACGCGAGCAAGGAGCGAATAACGTTCAGATTGGCCAGATGAACATGCTGGATGAGATGATAAGAGACAATTACAATCAAATCTTCGAAACGATAAGAGAATTTGGTTCAGCCAGCGACTATGCAAATTACATCTTTGCACTCACTATGGGAACGGGAAAGACGATTCTAATGGCAATGTGTATCTTCTATGAGTTCGTACTCGCTCACAAGTTGCCAAAAGATCCATTATACTGCCATAATGCACTTGTATTTGCGCCAGACAAAACAGTGCTTTCTTCGCTTGAGGAAATACAAACTTTTGACAAGACAAAGGTGGTACCAGCAGAGTATGTAAATTTTCTGAACTCTAATATCAAGTATTTCTTCCTAGAAGACACAAAGACAGATCTCAATACTGTTGATGGATCGGACTTCAATATCGTGATCACAAACAACCAGAAAGTCATTCTGAAGAAAGAGCATAAGGAGAAAACAGCTGGAGAAAGGCTCTTTAAGTACATATCAAGTTCAGCAGGAGTATTAGCCGAAGCTGCCGACGTTCTTCCAAACGAAGAGCCTGAAGACGATAAAGATCTGATAGCAAATAACAGATTCTACAAGTTGAACCGGCTTCCTCAACTTGGCATATATGTTGACGAGGCTCATCATGTCTTTGGTAGTCAGCTTGCAAGAGATCTGGGGTTGAATAGAACAAAAACAAGTCTGAAACTGACAATCGATGAAATGGCGAACAATCTAAAGCGCTCTGGGTCGCGTGTTGTTGCCTGTTATAACTACACAGGAACGCCGTATGTCAAGAAGACCATTCTACCTGAAGTCGTTTATGGCTACGGTTTGAAAGACGCAATTGAAAATGAGTATCTGAAAAGAGTAAGGCTCAAAACATATAGCAATATTCGAAGTGATGAGTTTGTCAAAGATGTTATAAGCGATTTCTGGGGAGAATATGGTGAGAATCGTCATGAAAATATGCTACCAAAGATTGCTTTCTTTGCTCCCACAATCGAAGATCTGGAAGATAATCTGAAGCCTTCATTAGAACAAGTGTTGGATGATCTTGGCATTTCCTCAGAGAAGATTCTTGTAAATCACGAAAGATCAGACAATGATTCTATTAGAGAATTCAATGGTTTAGATACTCCCAAATCAGAAAAGCAGTTCATCTTGCTTGTGAATAAGGGTAAGGAAGGTTGGAACTGCCGCTCCCTATTTGCAGTAGCACTCTTTAGAAAACCTGATTCGACGATTTTTGTGCTACAAGCGACTATGCGTTGCCTTAGATCTATAGATAAAATCCAGCAGACGGCATCCATTTATCTTTCCTGTGAGAATGCAGAGATACTTAAGGCAGAACTAGATAGCAACTTCAGGATGAGCGTAAATGAGCTTGAGAATGCGAAAGGGAAAGAGAAAAAGCTTTTCAAGATTTCGGTTACAAAACCTCCGATTGAAATCAAGATAACTAGAGTGAAAAAGACTTTTGACATTGAGGAGATAAAGGAGCCTGAGAAGATCACTTTTGATTTCGATAAGGTATCCACAGACAAGTACAAAATTCTAGCAAGAACAATCGAAGATGTGAAGATGGGCAAAGACCTGGACAAGCAGACTGAGTCTACTGAAGATATAACATCTATCAGAGAAAAGAGGAAGTTTTCGAGAACTACTTTGGTTGCGGAGATTGCGAGATATCTTAACATTTCGTGCTTAATAGTAGAGAGAATTCTGGAAAGAGCTGAAGAAGAATTGGAAAAGATTCTTGAGTGTGTGAATGAGTATAACGAAATTTTGTACGATCACGTAATTCCCAAGATCTTCAGATCGATCTACAAGATAACTGAGAGAGAAGAAAAGGAACCGGGGAAAGTTTTTCTAGTGAAAGAACCAGAGTCTGGTTATTACGAGATTTCTGGAGATCCGGAAAAGACAATTTTTCTTTGTAACTATAAGGATTTTTCTTGCAAAAGCTTTCATCTTGATACCTATTGCTTTGATTCAAAACCTGAAATGGAACTGTTTATCGATCTTCTAAAAAGCAGCGACATCGAAAAGCTTTACTTCACCGGCATGCTAACACATGGTCAGACGGAGTTCTATATAAGCTACATCGATCCTGAGTCAAAGATGGTCAGACACTATTATCCTGACTTCCTTGTCAAAAAGGGCGATGATGGCTGGTCTATTCTTGAAGTCAAGGCAGATAACATGATTGATGATGCTGTTGTGCAGGCCAAAAAAGAGGCAGCTGAACAATTTGCCATTGAAAATGAAATGACCTATTCTATCGTATCAGAAAGCGAAGTGAGGAGTCATTCTTTCAATACAAGAAAAACCAATCTAGATTTCTTGGCTGAGGAAGAGGATTAACAGTGAGAAATTTTGTCACCCCGGTATTCTTGAGATATCCAGGAGGAAAGAAGAAAAAAGTCAAACGCTTTTTCGATCTTTTGCCAACAAGTGACGAGATTAAAGGTCGGTATTTCGAGCCTTTTTTGGGGGGTGGAACAGTCTTCTTTCATATAAGGCCGAAAAAGGCTACTCTATCAGACTTAAGCGGAGATCTTATGGATCTCTATCGAGGCGTCAAAAAAGATCCTAAAGCAGTCTGGCAGAAGTATAAGAGTTTTCCTGAAGGTAAGAAAACCTATTACGATGTAAGAAGCAAAGAGCTTATCAAAGCAGATCTGATAACAAGGGCCGCAAGAACGCTTTATCTAAATAGGACTTGTTTCAAAGGTATGTGGCGCTATAACAGCAAAGGGAGATTCAACGTGGGTTACGGTGGTGAAGATAGGAGATGGATTATCACAGAACATGATCTAGTTATGATTTCGAAGCTTCTTAAGGGAAAGCGGCTGCTTACATCAGACTTTGAACAGATTATCAATTCTGCCAATGAAGGGGATTACATATTCCTGGATCCTCCTTATCAGCCGGGTGAAAGTGAGATGCGCAACGATCACTATGGATATATGTGCTTCTCATTTGCCGATCAAATTCGATTGGTGCGGTGCCTGAAGAAAGCCTCAAGTAGAGGAGTGAAGTGGGCAATCACCAACTCAGGATCATCAGAAATAATTGAACTGTATCAGGACCTTCATCTCTTGGTGCTCGACTTATCAGTCTTGGAATCAGACAGAGAGGAAAGATTGGAAACGATGAAAGAAGTGATAATGACAAACTTCATTAAGGGGGGGTAGCATGGCCACCAATGTTTCAGATCTTCTAGAGTTATCCAAAGAAAGCCAAAATCCACTTTCTGCCTTAAGGGAGTTTCTTGATAAGGAGAAGAAATACGCATCCTCAGAAACCTTCGAAAAGATGCGTTTGGTTGGATATGCTCTGAACATTGCTTACGACAAAATTAGAATAACAACTTGTGATCCTTTCAAGATAAACGTTGGAGGAATTCCTAGAAATTCGCTTCTAGTTATGATTCCCTCAAATCATGAGGAGTTGCCGCCTCATTTCACGCTTCTGAGAGTTCTAGAAGCGGCAGATACACCGCTTTCAATGGAGGTTCAGCAAACGTATTTTGAACTTCAGAAGAAATCAATGCCCGAACTCGATATTTGGACAAGAAATGAGCTTCAGTGGGGGGCACTAGATACAGCTGTCCTGGGCATGTTCTATGTAAATCCTGATGATTACAAGACAGTTGAATTCTCGAGCGATATCAACAACTTCGTCAGCGCAGACAGATATAGGATATACGCTCCAGATGAAAAGTTGCTGGACATTATCATAAACTCATCAGTACCAGTGAAGAATCGCTCGAAAATAGGTAAATTGAGGCTCACAGAGTGCAGGCTAACCGTTGGAGAACGGGTGTCTGAAAACGTCGATGTACTAATCTCAGCAAGTGACTTCATGGGGACTAGAACGGCTATGTTTGGCAAGACTCGCCTTGGAAAAAGCAACATTGTGAAGTTGATAGCACAGAGCATTTTGGAAGCCACTGATGAAAACAAGACCGAGTTCATTATCGATGACACTTGTATTCACATGCTAAAAGCAAATCCATCTAAAGTACCTCAAGAACTCCTTGACAAGCTCAATTCAATTAAGAATAAGGAGTATAAAGGTAGATCTTGCTTTGAAGAAGCTCTAAGATCGTGCCTTTCAGATGAAGACTTCAATAGGCATTCTAAAACAATATTTGATCACGCAAGAACTAGAGTTGGTCAGCTGATCTTTGATGCCGACGGAGAATACGCGAACGACAATCCGCAAGATGGCAATGTATCTTTGAGGTCGATATATGCAGATAGATGTCACGTTTACGCGCTGTCAAGAAAAGAAGGAACACCTTCTAAGTCTTTGAGGCTAAACTTCTATGAGCAGCCTGAACAGTCGATAGAGATTCTCAGGAGTCTTCTTGAAGAAGATGGCAGGACGGCAATCTATGTCAAATCATTCACAGGAGTCGAAGTACCGTCATTAGAAACTATTGAACTCATACAAGAGATAAACGAGAAAATGAGAGCAATACGAAAGCTTCAGATTTTCTGGGCGATTCTCAATAAAGCTGGCTTTGATATTGACGAAAACGAATTGAAGAAGATTGCTCCCCGTGCTTCCCGTGTGAATGGCTTTAATCCATGCATAAACAAAGAAGTAAGGGCAATAATCCACGCTAAACATGAGACGGATCTCCCGGAGCCCCCCTCAACCCTTCAAGAAATGCAAAGAGAATACGAATTGGCAGCGGACGCGATAAACGCACAGAAAGAACTCGTAAGTTCTAGCAATAATCCTCTTTTTGATGCAAATGACATTGCTCTCCTTAAATTCCTGAAACCGCTGTCAGGATCCGGTCCGGAAATGCTCAAAGCATATAGAATCTACCATGATAAGAATGCTTCAAAGACATTTGATGAAGTAGTAGATCTTCTTGACAGAGGAGAAACAGTCATACTTGATCTCGGAAACGCCAACGAGAAGGTATTAAAATACTATTCGAAGAGAATGTCACAATCAGTATTTCACAATCAAGTCAAAAAATTCACTGAGAACTCTCTGGGAAAATCATACATCCAATTGTATTTCGAAGAAGCGCACACACTCTTCCCAGTGAGTTCTTCTGATACCACTGATGTTTATCACCGATTTGCTAAGGAAGGGGCTAAGTATCACATTGGAATGGTCTATTCAACACAATCACCTTCTTCAGTGAGTAAGGAACTACTAGCACAAACCGAAAACTTCTTTGTAGCTCATATCTCGTCACGTGATGAAGTGAACGCTTTGTCAAAAGTCAATTCAGCCTATGAAGATCTAAAGGAAGATATTCTTCGAGCAAAGAGCCCGGGTTACGTTAGAGTGCTTACTCGTCNNTCAAATCGATTTGTGATTTCTGTTCAGGCGAACAAGTTCGGCCTGAATGAAGAAGGTGATTCCAATGCCATATGAGAAAGGTCAGAGACTCCCAGCGGAACACGCAAGCAAGATCGGTCATATTGATTTGACCAAAAGCGAGTTTGTTCGCAAGATTGTGGAAGATCTAGGTCTTAACGAAGAATCAGAAGATTACTCTCAAAGAGACATGCCCATTATATCTGTCTCTGATCTTGGTAGTACATCCCTAATACCAATGATCTATGGTATCGATGGCTCTATGCAGATTATAGAGGAGAAAGGCAAATGGCCATTCAAGAGATACGCTTTCATAAAAACCGCAATGCTTCGTATCGATTTTAGAAGTCTCAAGAAGATTGATAAAAACTACCCAAACCCATTTGAACTTGAGAGCTTAATGAAGAAATCTGCGATTTATCACTATACAGCTTTCCCTTTGCGAAACATTTCTTATGAAGGACTGAATATCTATGATGCGATTAGATCAATTGTGTTTAAATCACTAAAGCAAACCCTAGAGGGAGAGGTTTTGGAGACCTTGAAGTGGCTCTTGTATGAAAAATGGGCAGATACAAAGAAGCAACTTGAGTTCTTTGAATGCCCGCACTGTCATGGTCCAAGGGCGACGCTTGAATATGATGCTGAAGTTGGTCCATGTCCTATGTGTGGGAGAGAGATATTCATTACTGACTGTCTGGGGTTTCATCAAGATATGAATCAAGATATTGCACGCGATTCAATTATCGGAACGTACATGATTATCCATGAAACTTTGCTCATGCTCACAGGAGTGAGGCTTCTTTGGGATAGAAACAAATCTGTTCTAGAAGACTCCCTTTTCATTAAGGATGGTCCCCTTTCTATTAGAGCTCAGTATTCAAAGCTGGTTCAACCAATTCGACGCTTTTTGTCTCAAGCAAGATCATGCGGAATAGTAGTCAATATTCTTGGCCAAGAAAAGACCGGTGCGTTTAGAGACCATTTCGATATGATTTCTCCTTCTATAGAGGCTGGCCACGCATTCATTCCTTCAAGTTCATACATCATTAGAGAAATTCAAGGTAGAAGTGAAACAGGAGCTCCTTATGGAAAGGATACAAATTATGGAGCCAAAATCTTTTATAAGTTCAACAACTATCATAAAATGGTTCTCAATATTCCCACTGGTGACTATTTGAGTGATCCAAAAGAGAACGATTTGATAGGGTTCGAAAGGATTATGGCCACACTTCCGAGCATTATTAGTAATCGTTTTGAGGGGGCAATATATCCAATTGAACTGGCCAACGGAATAGCCTCCCTCTCAAGCTATCCATCTGCAAAAGTACTAGAACTCTTTGCTTCTGATCTGAGAAGGGGAACCTAGTAGCTCTGAGCATTATCATCACACGACTTGTTAAGCATCAATCTGCAAATTGAGGGGACACTGTCCGCGCAATTGAAACCTTCATTCCCGGAAAGTCTAACGATGAGAACCTT
>NZ_DJHG01000045.1:0-467 GCF_002432955.1 Mesotoga sp. UBA5825
TGCTCGGAGAACGGTGAACCGAAAACGGATAACCGTTCCTGCGACTTGCAACTGTTTCAAAGAACGAGATCCTGGCCAGTAGCGTGCCAGGATGACGTGAAGGACTGTCATTCGAGAGCTTACACTTATGAGCCTGCGCTGGAATCCACTCACTTTCTCATCCCGTAGTGGTTTCTGTACGGGATCTCGCCCTGAAGATCCGCTATACGCTTAAGAACAAGCCCCGCTGATCGCTGTGAAATACGGTTCACCGTTGGCTGTCCAAGAGCGAGGATCCGTTCACCGAAAAGGCCGCTGTACGCTTAAAAGCGGAGAACCCGCTGTACGCTGTTTAGAGTCGTCTTCGTTGAAATCAAACCCGAGAACCTTTTTCTTAAAGAAAGAGCACTGTCGAGCCATTCGCTGCGCTCACGAAAAGACGAGAAGCGAAAATAGGGACTGACGGGCTCCTGACGTCTGTACCGTTT
>NZ_DJHG01000045.1:501-9938 GCF_002432955.1 Mesotoga sp. UBA5825
CTTCCCGCTCTTCCAACCTCTTCCCTCTGGCCTCTTACGTCTTTTTTTGCGAGAGATCACGGAAGAAACCCTCATTGCAGGAAAGTGCTATACAATTGCCGAAAGGTCTGTCAAGAACTCGGTTACGTCGTCTGATTTCGACTCGAAGAACTCTTTCGGACAAGAATCGGCAGTTATCTCGCCGTCCTTCAAAAAGATTACCCGATTTGCTATATGCTTTGCGAATTCGGTCTCATGGGTGACGATTATCATCGTCCTCCCTTCTGAGGAGAGCTTTCTGATTACTCTCATTACTTCGCCTACAAGAGACGGGTCTAGGGCCGATGTGGGTTCATCTAGGAGAACAATGTCGGGATTCATGACGAGCGCTCTGGCTATCCCCACTCGCTGTTGCTGTCCACCGGAAAGCTGAGAAGGGTAACTTGTAAGTTTTTCGCCAAGATTCACCTGCCTGAGTTGAATTTCGGCGGCCTTTCTTGCATCTGCCCACTTCATACCGTTCACCTTCACGAGAGGCAGAGCAACGTTATCGACAATCCTCAAATGACTAATCAGATTGAATCTCTGAAATACGAATCCAACCTTTGATCTGAAAGATCTAATTGATTGTCTCGTTCTCTCTACCTGTCTCCCCTTAAAGAAGACCTCGCCTTCATCGGGGGTTATTAGGTTGTTAATGCATCGGAGTAGGGTCGTCTTTCCCGCACCAGAAGAACCCAGGACAGCTATCACATCGCCTTCTTTGACGTCGAACGAGACGTTTTTCAAGACAGACAGCCCATCGAATGATTTTGAGAGGTTCGAGAGCTTCAAAATTACGTTTCTTTCTGTCATGGAATGGCAAGCCTCCTTTCAAGTATCCTTCCTACCAGAGAGATCAGCGATGTCATAAACAGGTAACAGGCGGCAAGTAAGATATACGCTTCAAACACTGCCAAGGTCTGTGTTCCCACCTGTCTGGCGCGCATCGTGAGATCGCCAAGGGCTATGACCGACACCAACGAGCTGTCCTTGATGAGCGTTACGAGCTGTCCGATTAGAGGGGGAATTGAGATTCTAAAGGCTTGTGGAAAGACTATAGAGAACATTATCTGACTTCTGTAGAGTCCCATGGCCTCTCCGGCTTCCTTCTCTCCAGAAGGAACTGCGGCTATCCCCGCTCTAAAGATCTCGCCTACGTATGCTCCCTCAAATAAAGAAAGTGAGACAACTCCCGCCCAGAATCTATCGATGTTAACTGCAGAACCGAAGCCGTAGTAGACTAGAAGAATGACCACCAGTAACGGCATGTTTCTAAAGAACCAAACATAGAGAGTCCCCGCGTCACGCAGCAGATTGACTTTTGAATCTCGTGCAAGTGCTACCACAATTCCCACGATTACTGCAAGAGCAAGAGCGATGACGCTTAGCTGGAGAGTAGTGACGATCCCTTCGATGAAGAGTTTGTAATACCTGGCAAGCGATCTCCAGTTAAAAGGATACACAGCTGAGACTGATGAATAAGAGAACCAGAGCATTCCTGCGACTATTACTCCCAGAATGATTTTCGACATCGCTCTTGTCATAATTCTTTCCTTAGAACTCCGGCTGGTATTTCACGAACCAGTAGTTTTCAAGCTCTTCCAGTGTTCCAGTTGTCTTTACCCACTGAATAAAGGTGTTCAACCACTGAAGTGTTTCAAAGTCTCCCTTTGCAATTGCTACGCCAAAGTCCTCTCTTGTCAGTAGTTCTTCCGTCACATCGAGCTGATCGTATTTCTTTGCCATAAATCTTGCATAAATGGAGTCAAAGATCATTGCGTCGGCCCTTCCGGAAGCAACCTGGAAGGCAGCTTCGTCGATCGTCTCAAACATAAAGATCTGGGCATTGGAGAGGAGTCTGGTTGCTGCTTCTGCGCCCGTCGAACCAAGTTGTACAGCGATCTTGACATCGGGATTGTCCAGGTCTTCCTCGGTGGGTGGAACCGTGTACTTGTTTGTGTTGTAGAGAATTATCTGACCCACTGTCAGATAGGGATCAGAGAAGTTAACTCTCAGAGCCCTTTCCGGAGTTATAGTCATTGCAGACCAGATTATGTCGAATTTGTTTGACATCAGAGCAGGGATTATTCCATCCCAGTTCACAACTACGAATTCCAGTTTCACGCCAAGGATTTCGGCCATCCTCTCGAGGATCTCCACTTCCAAACCGATTCGTTCGCCATCGGGATTGGTTCCATAAAGGGGCATATAACCTGCGTCCTGCCCAACTCTCAGAACACCTCTTTGCCTAACGTCGTCGATCAGACTTCCAAATGCCATTGTCATACAGATCAAAACTGCAAGTACCAGGAACTTCTTCATTCCACACCTCCAATAAAAAAAGACCGGGCCATAAGCCCGGTCTGTTGATTTCCTTAAGAGAGCACGACTAGAAGGTGCCGCCTCCCTCAACCGGGCGCCACAGTCTGTGATGATGAAGCTTGTTTGTCATAAAGAATGAATTCGAACTAACTCTCACACAGATCACCTTCGTAGTGTTTTGATAATTGATAGTATCAACATCTTGTACAGAATGTCAAGTTACGATTTCTGCAAATCTGTTAAGGAATGAACAGCGCTCTACAGGATTCTCTTTATTTCGCCTATGATTCTCTCTGTCTTCTCTGGATTAATGACGATATCAACAGATCTGGCATCTATCTTGTAGACCGGAGAAAGGTCGTATTCTTCAATCCATTGCGAGTACAACCTGTCGAGCTGCTCCCAGTAAGCTATTGGAACTGCAGTCTCCATCTGTCTTCCTCTCCGCCTTATCCTGGAAAGAATCGTATCGACGTCCGCATCGATATAGACCAGCAAGTCAGGCTTCTTCAAGTACTTTATCATTGAATCGAACATTGTCACATAAGCTGCGAATTCCCTTTGAGACATCTTCCCTGTCTCAAAAAGGTTGCGAGCAAAAATCTCTCTGTCTTCATATATCGAACGATCGAAGACGGTGTTGTCTTTCTCTTCAGCCTGTTTCAAAGAACAGTACCTGTGAAATAGAAAGTATGTTTGGAGATGATATGACCATCTCTTTTGATCGTAATAGAAATCCTCGAGGAAGGGATTGTCGGAAACGGATTCGTAGTGAATACTGAATCCAAGACCTTCTGCAATAGCGCTCGCTATAGTAGACTTACCTGCGCCAACATTCCCGGCCAAAACAATAATCTTGCCCAAAAGAACACTCCTCCGCCATGAATGAATATGTCTTAGAAATTCTATCATCAATACACTTGATCGGCTACAAATTGAGATCCAGTAGACCTTTCTTTTGCTTTAGTCCTCAAAGCTATTATATTTCTATACAGTGGTCCTAATGCTGATAACGGTCGGGTAATGTTGTATAATAAATATGTACTTAGGTCGAGTTCGCGCGTTGCAAAGGAGGGATAGAAATGAAGAAACTGTTGTTACTAGCTGTTGTTCTTGGTCTGGCTATCGCCGTTTTTTCCGAACCACTAATCGTTTGGCCCGATAAGGCTCATGGTAAGCCGCTGGTAGCGGGTCTGCACTTTCCCGTCTATGGAGAGGCAAAGCTAGACGTTTTTGGAAACATAACGGGATGGACGGGTCCTAACCTGGGCTTGGGCTGGACATGGAAGACCTATTTTAGTCCACTCGAGCTTCAGAAGATTAATCTCTACTATGAATTTGGAACGAATGTTGTTATCTTCCCATACGTTGGAGTCGGCTTTGATTACGCACTGGTGCTTCAGAACAACCAGACACTTCTGGTCGGAGCAGGTGTTTCTGCTTCACCATTAACCGTTCTGGGCTTTTTCTTCGAGTCACCTTCAGCGATTCTATCGTCTGTCTTGAGTTCGGTGAGACTGAATGTCGCGGTAGTTTTTTGATTGACAGATATGTATAATTGACCCCGAAAGGGGTCTATTTTTTTGAGCGAACATGAGAAGAACGAAGAATCTGAAGAGCTTCAAGTAGTGAATCAACAAGACAGCGAGATCAAAGCCGTGTTGCAGAAATACACGATAGTCGCTGTGATAGTCCTGGCAGTGGTTATTATGCTGCTCTCTTCAAGAGGCCTGGTCGAAGAATTCGACCCCGAGATGGTTTATCCCGCTATAGAAGAGACCGCTCTTCTTTTCGTCAACCAGCACGTGCTTTCAGGAGAGGTGAAAGTTGACCACTTGGAGTTAGTATCCGTTGAATACGCGGAAGTTGATTGGGGAGAGTACTCTTACGAGGCACAGATTGAGTTTTCCAGTTCCGGTACAACTGAAAGTATTTTCACGTCATGGTATTACAGGATCAGGGATGACAATATCGACCTCGCCCGGTACTCATTCGATGGACTGGAGTGGTTTGAACCCTAACTGTTATCATCCTTGCTGTATGCGAGAAATTGCTTCTGGAGAATGAACATACGTTGACTTAATGAGGCCATTAAGTGTAAAATCAGTAAGTAGGATAGGTTCGATATCACTTAAAAGGGGGTAATTTGATGAAAAAAGTCCTTATTCTTGTGGCAGTTCTTTTGGTTGCATCTGTTTTTGTGGCCGCTCCGAAGAACTTCATTCTTGGCCATGGCCTATATGGAGATGTAGTGTATGATCTAGCAGGAAACATCACCGGCTACGAGGGAATGGATTTCTATCTATTCCAGGCAAGCACTTACTACGAAAAGCCGATGACACCAAATGAGCTAAACGCTTATACTTTCGATGGGAAGTTCCTATTCTTCATCCCTGTGTTCGGCAGAGGATGGGAATTCATTCTGAGGCCGGTTGATAATATAGTTCTCAGTGCAGGACTTAGTTTGCTATACAACTTCCTCCCCGGGCCATATCTATACTTGACCATACTTCTCTGAGCCTTTCAGAGATGAGAAAAGACGGTGTGTATGCACCGTCTTTTTCTTTGATTTGTGCTTATATGTGCTGCAGACTATTCTCATTGTAGGCCGACTGGTTTCCTGGAAAAAGTCTCCATCAAGCAACCAGTTTAGGTTCTAATCTATTTACTGCAACTGCTTAATACAAGTCAGAGGAGCGCAAGAATAACTGTTCATAACGATGAATTTTCTTAACTAGTATAGAATTGAATCAGACTAGCATTTCCACTATGGACAGATTCTTTTTCGGTGCTATTGAGGAGGATTGTTTTGAGAGAACTTAGAGAAGATGTGAAGTACATAATCGAGAAATCGATCGAAGCCGTTCAACCTGAGAGCTCGGTAAAAAAGGCGATCGAAAAGGCGGGGCTAACCGGTCCGATATTTCTTCTTGCGATTGGAAAGGCAGCATGGAGAATGGCCAAGGCAGCAAAGGAGAAGCTCGGCGATGAAATCGAACGCGGTGTAGTCATTACTAGATATGGCTACAGTCAAGGAGAAATCGAAGGCATAGAGATATTTGAAGCGGGGCACCCGATTCTAGATAGGAAGACAGTCGAAGCTACCGATCATGCGCTGAAGTTAATTGAATCCGGCAAGCCCGATAAAATCCTCTTTCTTATATCGGGGGGAGGATCGGCACTGTTCGAAAAGCCTGCCGATGGCGTTGCTTTCGAAGATCTTGTGGAGGTTAACAACAAGCTTTTCCGCTCCGGTGCTAGTATCGTCGAGATCAACACAGTAAGAAAACGACTTTCTTCAGTGAAGGGCGGCCGTTTTGCAAGGCTCGTCGCTCCGTCACAGATATATACACTTGTTCTTTCAGACGTTCTTGGCGATCGCTTGGACTCTATAGCGTCCGGGCCGACTTATCCTGACAGCAGTACAAGCGAAGAAGCACTTGCCGTGATCGAGAAGTATGCGCTCAATCTCAGGCCCGAAGTTGTTGAAGCACTGAAGAAGGAGACTCCTGATAGACTTCACAACGTTCAGACCGAGATAATCGGAAGCATCACAAGAGCCTGCGAATCGGCAGCGACATTTGCTAGAGAGCTGGGCTACAACTCTTCAATAGTCACCACCTCACTAGACTGCGAAGCGAGAGATGCCGGAGTCTTCTTGGCCGCAATCGCAAGAGAAGAGCGCTTCAACAGACCTACAAAGAGACCTGCGGCGTTGATACTAGGTGGCGAAACGGTAGTGCATGTTCGGGGAGAAGGTCTCGGAGGCCGTTGTCAGGAGATGACTCTCGCCTTTGCAATCGCAGCAGATGGAATGCAGAACGTAACACTCGCATGTGTAGGTACAGACGGCATTGATGGTCCTACCGATGCGGCTGGAGCAATTGTCGATGGAAACTCTATGAGCAGAATGATCGATGCCGGAATAGATCCGCAACTGTTCCTTCTCGATAACGACTCCTACCACGCTCTGGACAAATCAGGTGATCTATTCAAGACAGGCCCGACGGGCACGAATGTCAACGACCTCATAGTGCTGCTGTGCGAATAGTGTCGATAGATGTAATAATAGAAAGAGGGAATTGACCGCTCATCCAATTCCCTCATTTCATAGGTCTTCTATTTGATTGTCCATCCTACCATTCCCCTTACATAGTATCTCTGCAAGAGGACGTAAATGAGAACGGGAACTATCATGACGAGCAATGACGCGGCCGAAAGCAGTCCCCAGTCAACATGGTAAACACCTCGCATCAGCGGGATTCGTTGAGTCGCGAGCAGCTTTTCCGGTGAGTAGATAAGGATAAGTGCAAGAAAGAAATCACTCCACACCCAGGTGAACTGCAGAGCAGAGGCAGAAGCAATAGCGGGGAATGCATTAGGGAGAACCACGCGGAAAAATATGCCGAAGTCGCCGGCTCCATCGATTCTTGCGGCCTCTTCCATGTCTGCAGGAAGAGTCTTGAAGTAGTTGCGCATGAAGAAAGTTATCCACGGAATTCCCCACGCAGTATGAAGCAATATGAGTCCAAAGAAGGTGTCCACCAACCCAAGGTTGCTCATGATTCTGAAAATGGGTATGGCTATCATCTGCTGAGGAAGAGCAAGCGTTAGCACCACTGTCAATATGAAGGTCTTTCTCAATGGGAATCCGTACCTCGAGATTCCGTAGCCGGCCAGTGTCGCAAGAAGCAGAGGAGCAATAGTAGCTGGAATCGCTATCATTAGCGAATTTATCATTCCCTTGTATAGAGCCGCTGTCCGGTGATTCAACGCTCCGGAGAAGTTCGAGAGAGTCGCATTGAAGGGCTCGAGCTTCCACCATCCATCGATTACCTCGCTGAAAGGCCTCAAGGCCGTCATAACAACACCCATAAGAGGCAGTATCCAGATTAGAGCAACTATCCAGGCTACAACAGTCTTCACAAGAGTCTCTCGTCTCGTTCTCTTCATTCTGCCTCATCCCCCGCCGACTTCATCATTGGTATCGCCGCTAGAAGAGTCGAACCTGCGATTAGCACTGCAACAACAGCAGACTTTCCAAAATCCCACTCTCTGAAGCCGTAGAGATACATCTGGAGCGCCAAGACGTTAGATGAGCCGCCTGGCCCACCCATCGTTGCAATGTAGACAATGTCGAAGACCTTCAGCTCCCATAGAAGCGTCATTGTAAGGACTACAACAGTTATAGGTTTCAGCAGGGGGATAGTGATCTTGAAAAGCATCTTCGCCTTCGAAGCTCCATCTATCTGTGCTGCCTCATAGTATGTGCTTGGGATTGTCTCGAGTCCTGCAGAATAGAGAATCATGGAGAAACCTGTCCATAGCCACACCGAACCGAAGATCAGCGCAAACAAGGCCGTCTCTGGATATGCTGTCCAGGTTTTCGTTTCTAATCCAAGTATCTGAAGAACAAGGTTCACAACGCCCACGTTCTCTTCGAACATGAATCTTATCATTATTCCCCCAACGATCATAGGCATTACCATTCCGAGGAAGATCACGGACTTGACAATCCCTCCACCCTTAACACCTCTCAGAAGAACGGCAAGAAAAAGACCGACGATGGTCGTCAGCGGTAAATGAATGGCTATCCAGAGGATATTGTGGATCAACGAACCATAGGGAAAGCCTCTACTGAATCCTCGCGTATCCAGAATGTCCCTGCTGGAGAAAACCTCAATGTAGTTCGAAAGTGAGATCTTTCCGTCATCGTCCACGAAACTTAGAAAAACCGTATTCAGAGTTGGATACAGAACGAAAACGACCAGGAGAAACAAGGCAGGTAGAATGAAGTACAAGAAGTGTTTTAGCTTAGCCTTTCTTACAGCCAACTATCTCACCTCCGAAAAAAAGTAGTGGGACCCTCAGGGCCCCACTACAGTTCAAGAATTAATTAGGCATCTTCTCGTCAAGATCCATTAGAGCGTCATTGAGTCTTTCTGGGCGGACCCAGATGAGCTTCAGTTGATCCCAGAATGCGGTTTGCCATAGACCACCAATAGAGTCATCAAGATCGTTGAGAGTTTGAACTCCCTCAGTGAGTTTCGCGATTTCCATGTCGACGGCCGGGTAGTTATCCATAGCTACTTCGACCGTTGCTATATGGCCACCCTGTGCGACCTGAATGCTCTGCCCTTTTTCACCGGCAAGGAATTTCACGAGCTCGAGAGCTTCCGCCTTGTTTGTGGCGAATTCTGGAACGAAAGCGTAGTCGATACTGAAAACCATTCCTCGATTCCCCGGGAGGCTGAAAACAGCGAGATCATCGGCATCTTCTACCATTCCGGTTATCCATTGCCCCATGAAGTATAGGCCATAATCTCCTTTCCACCACTGTTCCAGTATCGTTGTCCACTCAGTTGGTACACTGAAGAATCCTCTCTCGATCAGATAGACTAGCTTGCCCATGGCATTTCGAACGGCATGGCTTCTCCATGATGTATTCCCTTCGATAAGATCCTTCTGAAGTTCCGGCCCACCGAACGTTATCAAGAAGTGCTCTGTGACATCAGAAAGAGGCCATCCTACACCATTACCACTTGCAATGGCATTTTTCACTCCAGGCAACGAGTCGATTTTCTCAAGAAGTGCAACAAACTCCTCCCAGGAAGAAGGGACTTCCAAGTCGTGAGCCTCAAAGAAGGATTTTCTGTACCAGAAACCCGGTTTTACCTTTGCCGTGTAAGCTATTCCATAGACCTTTCCGTCTGCGGTTGTTACGTTGTCAAGCGCGCCCGGAATATAAGCATCTCTGTCAATTACATCGGTAAGCTCCGCTATGTTCTTCGTGTTGTTTGTTATGAAACTAGACCACATGAATATCACATCAGCGGGAGCCTTCCTTGCGGCAAACTGAGCAGGTAAGACATTTGCCAGATCCTCTGCCCTGTAAGTCTGATAAGTGTAATCAATTCCCGTTTCTGCCTTGAATGCCTCCAGGACCGGAATGAAAGCATCCATTTCGGAGCCGGACCAAGGTCCGATTACCGAGACGGTACCTGCAAATAGCGCAGTGGTAACTACAAGAAGAACTGCTACCAAAAGCTTCTTCATCAAAAATACCCCCTTTTTCAATGATCGATGTGCTTTTT
>NZ_DJHG01000132.1:0-4503 GCF_002432955.1 Mesotoga sp. UBA5825
TAGATTTAGACTTCATTATTTGCATATCAGCGTACCAAAAGGGATTACTCAATCGCAAAAGAGGTGTGAGTAGAATCAGTCACTGGAGCGAACACGGCAGTATCAATGACAATCATCATTTCTTATCGAAGAGTTAACCGTATGTTCCGGTCGATTAATGAGTTTATTCAGAAGCTTGTGTTATTATAATTCAATGCCTATTATTTTCGCGTAAACACTTCCTATTCTTAACCGCCCATCATGGGCGGTTCTTATTTTTTCGCTCTTATTTGTACAGGAGGTTGGCAGTGCAGTTCAGCTAAGTGACTCAAGCGAGATTCCGCTTCAGTGTACGACGAGCTAGCTGCCAAATCGGAGACTTAGTCTAGGATCGAAGCATGAATCAGAATCTGAAGCCTTCTTCAAGGATGGAAGTACAGATCTGGACGATCTTAGCGTCATAGAGAACTCCTGCGTTCTTTTTGATCTCTTCTATCGCAGCTTCAAAGCCAAGCGCAGCCCTGTATGGCCTGTGAGAACTCATCGCCTCAACCACATCTGCAACGATAATGATTTTGGCTTCTAGCAAAATCTCGTCACTCTTCAAATGTCTCGGATAGCCTGAACCGTCCAGCCGCTCATGATGTTGGTAGACAATATCTGCAACGGGCCAGGGTAGGTCGACCTTCCGAAGGATTTCATATGCGGTTTCGGGATGCTTCTTGATCATCTCGAACTCGATATCGCTCAGTTTTCCTGGTTTGGATAGAATCTCTGTTGGAATATTTATCTTCCCAATATCGTGAACCATCGCAGCAACTCTTATAGACTCAATAGTAAACTCGTCAAGACTCATTCTTTCTGCTATTTCTAAGGCCAACTTCGCAACATTCTTCTCATGAAACTGAGTGTATGGATCCTTAAGGTTCAGCATATCAGAGAGAACACTGACTACAGAATTGAAGGCTCGCTTCAGAGCTTCGTTTGCCTTCTGGCGCTCAGTTACATCTCTTGCAATCCCCTCTATAGCAATCAGCCTTCCGTCAATGTCGTAGATTGGAACATTAAGCTGTTCTGCCCAGACTACTTCGCCATTTTTTTTGATCCACCTAAGTACTACTGGAGAACGATCTACATGCTCCAGCAAATCTCTCAACTTTTCACGATCATCTGGATGAACCAACTCGAAGCCAAGATTTGGATTGGCATAGTGATCCTCTGGAGTGTAACCCGTAAGCTTTGTAGATGATGGGCTGACGTACGAAAACTTCTGTTCGGGATAAAGCTCTATTCTGTATATCAGGTCGCTTGCCTTTTCGGCGATTAGTCTGAACTTTCTTTCACTTTCTTCGAGAGCCCTTTCGGCAGAAGTTCTAAGCTCCTCTTCCTTTTTTCTTCTAATGGCGTCTTTAACAGCAAAGGGAAGCCTTGAGATGTGCTCCTTAATGACGTAATCTGTTGCACCGGCCTTCATGCATTCGACTGCAGTCTCCTCATTAATAGAACCTGTCAGGATAATTACCGGAATATTCGGAGCGTGTTCGAGCGTTAGTTCTATCACTTCCATACCACTGAAGCCGGGCATCATGAAGTCTGAGACTATCAGAGTGGGCTTAAAAGTGCCAATAGCGTCTAGAAATCCTTCCCAATTGTCCGTGGTAAGAAAACGCAGACTTGAATCTCAATCCGCCAGCCCTCTAGTTATTTCCAGCTTTGCCAGTTCGGCATCACTTACTAAATCCTCTACAAAAAGTATCCTTACTACTGGAGAAGAAGACTCTTGATTAGATATTGTTCGAACCATAGACACCTCCTGAAACTACTTGATGATAGCACGAAAGAACCTTCCTTAAGAAGTACGAACAACACTCATTGATCAGAAACCCAACAGAAATCATCGGGCATTGTCTTTCTGTTGTGCTTATTCAACAGGAGCGAAGACTATAATTCTTGTAGAAGTAATTAAGGCAGACTGGCAGGAGGATTTTCTATGGGAAGAGAAGCACTTATAGCTTTGATGAATAACGCAGCGTTACTCATAACTCTTGCGGTTGTTTATGGGCTCTTCTATGCCCGATCTTCGCCGAGCAGACAATTCTCAAGTCAAGTGATCTCAGGTTTGTTTCTCGGTATGATCACTCTTGCCGTAATGCTCAACTCATGGCAGCTAGCTCCTGGAGTAGTTTTCGATACAAGATCCGTTGTCCTTGGGCTTATAGGCCTCTACTTCGGTCTCGTGCCTTCCGTGATTGCCGCTTCCATGAGCATAACTATGAGAATGTTCATGGGAGGAGGGGGTACGCTNNTTTTTGAAAGAGAGAAGGACACGCCACTCGATTGTTGAGTTGTACCTATTCGGAATCCTCGTACATGTTTTTATGTTGTTATGCATGCTTCTTCTCCCATCGCCAAGCCGAGAGACTTTTTACGCCGTTGCCGCACTGCCGGTTATGCTTATCTATCCAGCAGCAACTACGGTAGTTGGGTGGGCTATGACAGCGCAATCAGCCAGGCGGCGCGGAGAGATAGCGGAGAGAGTGCTGGCGGCTACAAGCGAAAGACTGGCAACAATCGTTAAGAATTCTCCAATAGCCATCGTGAGTCTTGATCTCGAATACAGAGTAACAAGCTGGAACGAGGCGGCTGAAGAGATCTTTGGCTGGAAGAGTTCGGAGGTGATCGGCAAACCCCTCCCCTACATTCTGGAAAACAAGAGAGAAGAACACGCTAGAATGAACGAAGAGACTTTGAGAGGTCTATCGATTTACGGAAAGCGATTTGTAAGTATCAGAAAGGATGGCAGTGAAGTTGTGGTGAAGTTATTCAGTGCTCCGATAAGGAATGACAAGGGAGATCTCGAGGGAATGCTTGGAATCCTTGAAGACGTAACCGCACAGCAAAAAGCAGAAGCCGCTCTCAAGGAAAGTGAACTCCGTTTCAGAAGGCTGTACATGAACATGAATGCTGGCATTGCCATATACAAGGTTACTAACTCAGGAGAAGATGTGGTATTTCTCGATATGAACCCCGCCGGATGCAAGATAACCGGGGTCACGAAAGAAGAGATCCTTGGAAGAAGTGTGCGGGGGGTCTTCCCGAAAGTAGTTGAACTCGGGTTGTATGACACGATGATTGAGGTTTGGAAGACCGGACGCTCCAAGCATCATCCAGTAATGAACTACCGTGACGGTAAACTGGATCTAAAAGTTGAGAACTTCGTTTACCGTAACAGGCCGGATGAAATAGTTGCTGTGTTTGAAGATGTGACGAAGCGCGAGTTAACACTTCAAGAACTTGAACGGAGAGTTTGGTACAGAACGAAAGAGCTTGAGGAGGTAAACAAGGAGCTTGAGGCCTTTACTTACTCAATGGCCCATGATCTGAAAGCTCACCTGAGAGCAATTAATGGCTTTTCTAAGATAATCTCGGATCGTTACTCGGAACTTATTCCTGAAGAAGGCACTCGCTATCTGGGGTTCATACTAAAGGCCGGGGAGGATATGTCGGAGCTGATAACGGGCCTTCTCGAGTACTCAAAAGTAGGTAGATCTCCCCTTAACCTAGAGATCCATTCTTTGAAGGAAATAGTTGATGAATGCGTTTCTACACTGTCAAGTAGAATTGAAGAGGAGTATGCTTCGGTGCAGACCGCCTCTGAGATGCCAAATGTCTATGTAGATCGCACGCTAATGAAAAGGGCGATTATCAACCTTCTTCAGAACTCCTTGACATATCACAAACCAGAAGAACGGGCCGCAGTGAAAATATACTCTGAAAGAAGAGGAGAATGGGTACACCTGATTGTTGAAGATAATGGAATAGGAATAAGTCAGAAATTCCATAAGAGGATCTTCAACATATTCCAGAGGCTCCATTCTAGCGAAGACTTCCCGGGAAGCGGTATAGGTCTGGCTATTGTGAAGAAGTCGATCACTTTGATGGGTGGGGACGTTTCTGTGCAATCAGTGCCGGGAGAAGGAGCAAAGTTCATAGTGAAGATTAAGGAGGCCAGGCTTTGAAAGAAGCTTTGATACTGCTTGTCCAGGATAACCAGATGGACGTCGAACTGACACTTGACTCCTTCAGACAGGTAGGACTTACGAACCGAGTCGAGATTGTAAAGAGCGGTGAAATGGCTCTCGACTATGTGTTTGGCAGAGGGCGATACGAAGATAGAGAGGCATTCCCTGTGCCTGATCTTGTCTTGCTGGATCTCAAATTACCCGGGATTTCTGGACATGAAGTTCTTCACGAAATAAAGCATTCCGAACTCACAAGAAGGATCCCTGTCGTCGTCCTTACATCTTCTCGTGAAGAAAGAGACAGGGCAATTTGCTATGACTGCGGAGTGAACTCCTATCTTGTCAAACCGATCGATTTTGACGAATTCCTGATCGTTGCGAAAGCTATTGGAGATTACTGGCTGACGATCAATGTCGGTCCTCCAGAAGCATAAGGGCCATGAAGGTACGCGGCGGGTTGAGTATTGGAAAAGAGTGAGAGTTCTTCGTTCCAGAGCGAGTA
>NZ_DJHG01000038.1:0-8402 GCF_002432955.1 Mesotoga sp. UBA5825
TTTCGAAGTATTGAGAAAACTAAAGGACGGAAGCGCCGGCGGTCCCTGTCGAAGCGGCCAAACGGCAACTGTCAGGCCGAAGGCATATGTATCCGTGCTTTTGAAAAGCACTCTTGCATAATATCGTCGAAAAGCGACCGACGAAATGACACTGCTGTTCCGGCCGGACTGAAAGGACGTAAGTGCCGCTTCGCGATCTGGAATCCAGAAGGCCGTCCATCTTCAGTTCGTTATATGCTTTCACAACAACGCTCCTGTTCAGGCTGAGCANNAACGTCAAAAGCTCTCGCTCGGAAGGAAGTCTTGTGCCCTAGAAATCTCCCCCTAATTATCGCTGTTCTCAACTGATCTATCAGCTGCTTGAACAAAGGGACTCCAGAGCCTCTTTCGACGACGATTTTCAGCCCGAGCATGGATTCACCTCCTCAAACAGATTATACTTCGACACTAGCAATTGACCATACCATTAAGCCGTCAATAAAACATGCCGTTTATCTTCCATCGATCTGTTTCTCTTCTAAAATGACTCAGCTGAATAACATGGTCAAAGACTTCAATGCAAAGCGGATCGCTCCAATTGCCAGGATCCGACTGCCATTGTTCTGATGGCAGACATTATAGTTTAATATGCGACAGCGATAGATTAGCAAAAATCGAGGCGAGGGACTCTCGGTATTCTATAAGAAATATTCAATTAGGAACAAATGAAAAGGAACGATGCTAAGGAGAAAAGAAAGCGCGGCGGGAAATTAACTATCTCTTGAACTACACACTAGATCACCTTTTCGGAACCGGCCAGGACAAGACCCGCCTTTTCCTTGATACGACTACTGTTTTTGTACAGCCATTTGAAGACATTCTTTGCGAAGCGCGCTTCTTCAGTCAATTCTTTCGCAGTGAAGTAATGAATCTGGATGATCGAAATAGCAGAAAGAAGATAGACAAAACTCTCCCTCTCGCTCGAGGAAAGAGTGTTTTCTGAGGAGTATCCTTCAAGCAAGTACGGAAGCAAATAGAGGAAAAGCGATGGAGAACCCATCTTCAGAAACTCGGCGAAGACGCTATGAACTAGATAGGCAAGATCTAGCACTTTCACTTCTCGAGTCGCACAATCAAAATCTACTATCCCAGAGACCTTCCCCTCGTGGATGATTATGTTCCCTGGATGGTAGTCGCCATGGATGATCTGGACCGGCAGTCTATAATATATCTTGTAGAAATCGGTGAAGAATTCCTCAACACTTTCGAGTTTCATTTCTAAGTCCCCTGCACTGAAGTACCGCAGGGCAGCTGTCAGCGACTTCAGCAGATTCGTTCTTTCAAGCTGATCGTCGTCGATTTCTTCTAGAGCTTTGTGGAGCCTTCCGGTGAAAATGCCAAGTTCAACCGCCAACTCCGGAGTGGCATGAGAGATGTTGGAGTCGGCCTTTTCTCCTTCTATGTAAGAAAACACTGAGTAAACGTACTTGCCGATTCTTACTTCAGACTTGCCGTTGCGGGCATAAACGGGAGCCGAAACAGGAACTCCGGTACCGACAAGATTCGCCAGAAGACCACTACGACAAGAACCGGCAGGAACACTCGCGGCCCTTCTCTTCAACACATACAAACGACCACCTGAGCTGACTACCGAAGCTCTGCCATTCAATGCTCTCTCAAACCTGATCTTTTCCTTAAACCCCCAGAACCTGGAAATCCGGGAGAAGGGAATTCTAGACATATATAACCACCCCGGATACTCAAACAAAATCATTATACAACATTTCGATCCGATAACCCGCTCATGCCTCCGCATCACTCTTCGTCGCTGAAATTCTCTTCCTAACTTTGTGGGCCATCGTTGTTCCCAAAACCAGCAGAACCGTGACTACACCGGCCCAGAAGAATGCGCTCCCTGCGCCGGCTCGGTCTGCGATCGATCCGACAAACATGTTTCCGAGCGGCGTCGAGCCGGCGAATACGAGAGAGTAAACGCTCATAACTCTTCCTCTATACTCGTTATCGGAGTGAATTTGCATGAGGCTGTTTGCAGTGGTAGTAAAGAAGATGTTCGCGAACCCCATACTCCCGATCAGCAAAGCCGAAAGCAAGTACGAACTATTGAATCCCATAATGATGAAAAGAGAAGAAGTTATGAACGGGACAACAAAAAGCCTTACTCTCTTCGGCCCTCTGGAACTCCCCCCAGCAACAATCAAAGCTCCAAGCAACGACCCGACTCCCAAAGAAGACATCAAAAGTCCATATCCCTGAGCATCGAGACCGAGTTGATTTCTTGCAAAGACAGGAATCAAAACGCTGTAATTCATGCCGAACGTACTGACGATTGCGAGAATCAAAGTGGTGGTAGTCAGTATCGGACTCTTGAAAAGATAGATTAGGCCTTCTTTGATGTCAGGTATCACAGTCCCCTTTGGTCTCTTCTTTACGACCGGCGCTACGTCAATTTTGAACAGACCGACTATCACAGCTATGAAAGTGACTCCATTTATGAGGAAGCACCAACCCGCACCGACAAGAGCCATTACTACCCCCGCCAAGGCCGGTCCTACGATTCTTCCAAGATTTATGACCGTTGAGTTCAGCGCAACTGCATTAAGAACCACATCACGACCCACCAATTCGATCATGAAAGATTGTCTTGCAGGAATGTCGAGTGTCTTGACCATTCCGAGACCAAACGCCAGAATGAAGATGTGCCAGTATTGAACTGTATTCGTGAAGACAAGAATCGCAAGTATAAATGCCAGGATCATCGAGGCTATCTGAGTTAAGATTACGATGCTCCTCTTGGGGAAACGATCTACGAAGACCCCCGCAGGTAGTGACAGAATGAGTACCGGCGTGAATTGCGCAACACCGAGAAGACCCAACAGGAAAGGGGAATCCGTTATCGTCAAGACGAGCCATGACTGAGCGGCTGTCTGCATCCATGTTCCCATGACGGATATCAGTTGACCTACCCAGAAATATCTGAAATTCCTTACTTTGAGTGCCGGAAAAGTCTTTTCCATTCTAGAGAAGAACAAATTCTGTAAACTGTTAGCCAAACAAATCATCTCCGTGGCTATTGTACAATATTTTCCGGGGTTATAATTGAAGTGTAGCCAATAGACTTCAGATACTATAATTGAAGAGAGAGTACTGAGAATGGAAGACCGTGCCAAGAGTGAAAGCCCTTAGGTTCTTTCATACCACCAAGAAGCGAAGGAAGGAGGCAAATCAAATGGATAATGTCGCTACACGCGTTCTTCGAAAAGCTGAGATGGAAAAAGAACTTCAACAGCTACTCAGTGCAGAGGCCGGGATCAAATCAGATTCATATCTTCTCACTTTCTACTTTCCAATGGAGAATCTCAAAAGGAGCGATGCGGAAAAACATTTGAAGTCAAATATCCTAGATTGTCTGAGGAAGGACGAGAAGATAACCGGTATGGGGAAAATTCATCAGAAGGTTGTTGAAGCAGTCCTTACCAAACTCGGAAACATCGATGATTTGGGGAGGGGATTGGCTATTTTTATCGAGTTCCACACAGGCGAAGATGTAAAAAACGATAAAGCAATCGAAGGTGTCAAAATCATCCCGCTTCATAGAAAGCCCGAGAAGGAGATTTACGTAGGTAAGACATTCGATCTTGATCAACTGATATGGCTTTCAAGCTCATCTGCGGAGGCCCTTGTTGTCTCGCTGGAGAGGGAAAAATCAACATACTATGTAATGGAAGGAAGAAAACTCTCTCTTATTAAGAGCGTCGAAAATGAGTTCATTCGAGAAAAAGAACAGGAGTATCTGGAGGGGTACTCTCCCTCGCCTTCATCGGGAGCGATGTATCACGGGAACGCTTCGGAAAAAGTTAGCAAGGCAAAGGAAGAAGAGAACAGGAGGTTCCTTCAGAAGAACGCCTCATTGATAAAGAACGACGAAGAGATTCCAAAAGACGTCGAATACCTCGTCTTCTTTCACTCTTCTTCGTTCAGTGAAAGCATTGAAAAGTTCCAGAAGGAAGCGAAACACCTTATTCCAGAAGCATACCCAATCTTCGTTCAAAAGACACTCAATCTGGAGAGGCAACTTCAGGAAGAAGTCGACAAACTGATAGATAGCGAAAGCAGGAGACTTCGAAAGGAATTTCTGGAAATGGCCCAGGAGAATTTCGACAAGTATGTCGAAGGTTGGACGGAAGTCTCTAAAGCAGCAAATGACAGAAGGATCGACACGCTTTTCATTAATCCTCTTGAGAGAAAAAGAGGTTATGTTCTTGACAGAGAGCTAGTATATACGCATGCCGTAAAGGAGAGCAGAGAAGTTAGAAATTTGGGCCCCTGGATCGTGCGAAGCGTAATAAACAACGACGGAAAAGTCGTGGTGGTTGATAAGGAACTCCTTCAAAGTGAGATCGCTGCAAGACTGCGATTCTGACATAAGACTCTTAGGAGGTGTGTAAGTGAAACAGCTCGCAGTATTCGTTCTGATTATTGGTCTGGCCGCAGGTCTGATGGCAACCCACTTCTCAGTGGGAATGGGCTTTGTTCTCAATCAGGACAGACAGACAAAGGAATTTGATCTTCAGTTCTTCGGGAGGGCTCAGGTAGGCTGGATGTTGTTTAACAAACCCGTCTTAGGCATTATTGCAGATGTTCCAGTCTTTGGATTCGGCTTTGAGGAAATGGAATTCTATTCTCTTGACCCCATGCAAGCCCTCATAGGACTTTACGCCGAACTGGGACTCGAAGATCTCGCGCCTTCTCTTCCGCCTGTCTTCTTCAAGGCAACGGCGATGACTGAACTGTCCAGCGTCCTTGCCGCTCGAGACATAAAGTATCTTCCGCTAGTCTCTCATGTCGGAGTAGGCTACGACATCAGCGACTTCAGTCTTGAGTTGGCAACTTCAATCATAAATGTGGGATTCAATCTCGGAGGGCAGCTCGCAAGACACTCGACCTTCTTCCCCCACTTTCATCTGGCAGGAAGATACAATTTCGATTTCTAGTGAGACGGGCCCTACGGCCCGTCTTCGTTCGCTACGAGCTGAAAGGTCGCGGATCCGAGGTTAGAATTAGCAGGAAAAGAGTTTTTGAAGCAGTAGTAAGGGTAAGTTCTTGATAGATGGAAATCTTGAGGAGCGAAAGTGTCGTCCGAGGTACGTGATCGGAAACACAACTGAACCTGTCTTTCTCCCTTGATTCTGTTCCGAGATTTCATCCATGGCTTTATAGAACCCTCAAGGGCTCCCGGACAAAGCGTTGGGAGTTTGAAAGTCAGAGCTTGAAACTCTCACCTTCGGCATCATCCGCCAAACTCTACACCCGCATCCCGATCTTCTCTGCTTAGAAGTAACACCAGGAAGCCTGCCTGATACGTTCCTGTCCGGGGCTTTTACAGTGCACCGCTATGCGCTTGATCAATTATCCTGCTGTTCATCCTTTATCAACTGAAGCGAGTAAAGCTTCTTGTATTCGGAACTGGTCTTTAGAAGCTCGCTGTGAGTTCCGCTTGCAACTATAACCCCATTACTGATTAACGCCACTCTGTCGCTCAATAGAACAGTTGATAATCTATGAGCAACCATCAGCACGATTATGCCTTCAGATTTTAGACTTACAAGAGTATTCTGAATTATTTCTTCAGTCTTTGAATCGATATTTGACGTGATCTCATCAAGAATAAGTAGTTGTGGTTTCGAGACCAATGCTCTGGCCAGCGCGACCAACTGTCTCTCACCGCCAGAAAGCTGAACGTCTGCAACCAATGTGTCGAGTCCATTCTCGAATCTTCTCAACAATACGTCAAGGTTTGTTCTTTCGAAGATGTTTTCCAAACCGGCTTCAGAAATCGATCTACCCAGGGTAATGTTTTCCAGGAGAGTACATCTTTCAAACAAAGTTGGTGTCTGCTCCACAAAGCCGATATATGGTCTGAGTAATGCCGAATTCGATACAGGCTCGCCATTTATGTATATGGTTCCCGACTGGGGTTTTTGTAGTCCCATAAGGATATTCAGAGTGGTGGTTTTACCGGCGCCGCTCTCACCTACCAGCGTCGTAATTTCCCCTTTCCTCAGTTCAAGAGACAGGCCTTTTAGAATTTGCTTTTTGCCATAGCCAAACTCAATGTTCTCTAAAGAAATGCTCCGAACATCTTCTAACTTAGGACTACTACCACTCATTTCTTCTTCAGGACCTTCCAGTACCTCGATTGTTCTCAGGAGCCCTCCCCAGCTTTGTCTTAGAAGAATGTTCACCTGCATAAGCAGCTGAATAGGGTTGAACAATGATTGAACATAAGCCCAGAAAGTAATGAGAATTCCTACGGTAATCTCACCCTTCATTACCAGGTAACCACCATAGGCAAGCAGTGAAAAGGAGATAAGTCCGTTTATCGACGTCTTGAGTGTGCCGGCGATCTTTATTGCCTTTATGAACCTCTTGCCCGCATAAACATGGTCTCCTTGAAAACGATCGAAGAAATTCATGACCCAGGCAAATGGCATGGCGATTCTGATCAGTTTCATATTATCGATTATGTTACTTGTGACTCCTGCCAGTTCGCCGAATTTCTCCCTCTCTACTTTGCTCCTTTTCTCCACCATAATATTGAAGAACATTATCACAAGAAAGGAAAACACGATGAAGCCGAGGGGCAAAAGAGTCAGTTTCCAGTTGAAAGCAAACATGATAGCTAGAATCGCCGATATCTGAACGACTCCCAATAACAGTATCGGAAATACCTGCGCTATAACGGTTCCTACAAGTTCCAGATCAGATATTAGTCTCGATACGAGCTCGCCGGTCTTATTCTTGTGGAAATAGTCGAAAGGAAGAACAAACATCTTCTCTAACAATTGCTTTCGCAGGTCCGATTTTGCCATGAGGGCCGTGGTTTCAAAAACCACCTCGCCAAAATAGGTAAAGATCAAGCTTCCAAACCAGAGCCCGACGACAAGCAAAACGTACTTTACGAGAAGATCCATGTTGTCAGAAGGGATAACAACATCTATTAGCAGCCTTATCAAGAGCGGGAAGACAACTGCAAGAGCAATCATCACTCCGACCAGAACTGCAGCCAGCAATTCCCGTTTCCAATAGACTTTGAACAGCTTGAAGACAAACCTGCGAACTATCTTCTTTTCATTCTCCATATTTCTCCCCCCCCACCGGGCTGTCTTTTCACAGGCCATTCGAGGATATCTCCTTCTCTTCCACCTTTGCAGGTCTCGATCAAGTCAATTCCCGTAGTATGAAACAAAAAGCCTTCTTCTGAACTCATGCTCCTACCTCCTTGCTTGACCTGATAAAACTGGCCAATTGCCACAATGGGCAAGTCAGATGACAATATTAACAAATTACCATGTTATTCCGTAGATAAGAATTGCGCCTTCCATGCGCTGCCCGAGACTATTTCGGGAGAATCGTCTGACGACACTAAGCGTCTCACAGGCATACAAATTGGAGTATTCTGTCAATATTGTATCAAATTAATTACTTTTGACCAAGCTCGATATCGTATGGACAAACCAATCGGATGAGCTCATTACACTGAGAGGGTTATGGAGCTTGTGAAGATTGTGAGCATGATTCAAGTTGTTTAAGTGGATTTCGAAGTAAGTTGGAGGTGCTTCAACCTTGAGCATTGAATGGACATAACGCTGTTTTCCTGTCAATTCCGTTGCCTTGAAGATTTCGCTTCTATCCAAAGAAAAAATGATCCAGTTTCATTCGCTCCGGTTCATCTCTCATTTTCTTCCAATTCATCCTCGTTTAGCAAGCTCATCGGACCCATAATACTATGAGTTAAATGCCGCTAATATGCTGCATCTTGCGTAAATCTGTATTTAAACTCCTGATAAGCCTGATTTTGAGTACTCAATTGAGGGACGAGGATCACGTAACGGCGGAGGGTGTTAGTCTTTATATACGAAAGAAGCCGATGCTCTGAAATGGCCCTATAAGAACGTTTGTTCGATGTTCGTTCTTGGTCGCTGGCAGGAGCATCATGTGGATCACTGACCAAATAACGCGAAGAGTGAATCTGGGGAAAGAGGCGCTTTCACGCCAGGACGCTCAAAACAAGAGAGAGATTTTGGAGCGAGATCCCAAACAGGAGCCCTGAACAGGTGCATATCAGGGCAGGCTCTACGGGATGACTGCAGAGTTAATCGTTTCTTTTCACAGCACCCATGACCCTGCACTCGATACACTCTCTCTCCCTTCATCCTTGTTTCAGCATCCTGCTCTTCAATATGACCTTGACCAAGAACGAAGAACAGATTCTCGCTCTGGAACGAGGAACGAACTCGTTTTCTTGGACGATCAAGGGAGGATGCCCTTTCAAAGAAAAACCAAAAGGCCGGGGTTGAGGTGTGCAGGTTGCGAGCGAGTCGGAAAGAGCGGAATAAGACGCA